>JBDHYK010000148.1:0-7856 GCA_039811305.1 Niabella sp. | reverse complement strand
AACCATTTACCTTTCTAAAAATAGCATTAGAAATATCATCTGAATTGAAATTTACCAACAGTCCTAATTTCAAATTTGATAATTTAAGATAGGTGAGTAATTGTTTATGATGAATATCTAGAAGATTTTCTACAGATTTTATTTCTATAATTACCTTTTTGTTCACTAAAATATCCAGCCGATAACCCACCTCCATTCTAACCTCCTCATATACCATTGGGATACTTACTTGCGTTTCAATCAATAATTCACTTTTTCTTAATTCATATGCTAACGCAACTTCATAAGCCGATTCTAATAGTCCCGGGCCAAGACTATTATAAACATTAAATATTGCACCACGAATAATGTAAGAGATGTCATTCTCAGTCATCATAAATTTTTAAGAAAGATAAAATTATGAATTAAACTTAAATCAGCGTGAATTTTTTCCCCACAGATGCACACAGATCTTTACGCAGATTTACACAGAAAAAAACATCAGCAAAAATCAGCGGCACATCAGCGAAAATCAGCGGGATTTGTTCCCCCGCAGATGTACGCAGATCTTTACGCAGATTTACACAGAAAAAAACATCAGCAAAAATCAGCGGGCACATCAGCGATGATCAGCGGGAATTTTTCCCCCGTAGAAGTCCACAGATTCGTCGGCAGATTTATAAAAAAAACATCAGCGAACATCAGCGGCACATCAGCGAAAATCAGCGGGATTTGTTCCCCCGCAGATGTACGCAGATCTTTACGCAGATTTACAGATAAAAACATCAGCGAAAATCAGCGGGAATTTTTTCTCCCGCAGATGTACGCAGATTTATACGCAGATTTACAGATAAAAACATCAGCAAAAATCAGCGGGCACATCAGTGATGATCAGCGGGAATTTTTTCCCCGCAGATGCATGCTGATTAATACAGAAAACAATCAGCGGGAGTCTTTCTCTCACCTATATTTGTTCTGAAAATCCTGATTATGTCCTTCTCGTGCTGAGCTTGTTTCATGATGGGTTACCTATCAAATCCACTTGTTTCGTGCCAATAGTGTGCATTGAGTCCATATTGCTATAAGCGTTTCATTGAATGAAAATACTTCCTTTTTTCCCATTACAAAAAGCAGAAAAAAAATTTTGAAAACCCAAATCAACAAATGATCTGTAAAAAAATATTATTAGTTAACTTCAAATGAAGTATTTTTAGAATTAAAAAGTAGTGTTGCACTTATTCGTAGAACACTAAAATTCTTGCGGAATGAATAAGAAAAAATATGAATTATGAAGAGAATCTGGATTTTTTGTACCCTCTTTTCGTTACTCCTAAGTAGTAGTGCAGATGGACAGGGATTCAAGGTCGGTGCTGCAATCAGGGTGCTTACCCCCAATCCCTTGTTACCTGTTTCAGGAGGTATTGGCACCCCGAAACCTGCTACTATCAAAGAGGGAGATTTATATGCTCGAGCACTGGTTTTGGAGAAGGGGGTTACGAGGATAGCCATTGTAAGTATTGATAATTTAGGTTGGCCTTCCGCGTTGGGCGACAGATCTAGAGCCTTAATAAAAGGCATAGCGCCAGAGAATATCCTAATTGGAGCCACGCATACCCATAGCGCTCCAGACGCTTATGGTTTCCCAGATGAGACGGGAAAGTCGTATGCCGATTTAAAATATTTAGATCGTTGTGTACAACTTATTGCAGACGCTGTGAACGAAGCTGTGAATAGACTGGAACCCGCCTTGTTGAAGATTGCGGTGGGAGAGGCAAAGGGAAAAATTGCATACAATTATTACGCGCCACAGCTTTACGATCCCCGCTGTGGTGTGATTCAAGCCATAGCGGCGATGGGTAAAAATAAAGGTAAGACGATTGCTACATTAGTCAATTATGCTATCCATCCTGAAATTATTGGGTCGTCCAGAAGTATCCTAAGCCCCGACTTGTGTGGCCCACTCTATGATAGGATTGAGTCGAAAGTTGGTGGAGTTGCCATTTTTATGAACAGTGCGCAAGGAGGTATGGTAACGGCTGATAATCGTCGGGAAAATGATAAAGAAGCCAACGATTATCAGGAATGTACCCGCATTGGGTATTTATTGGCCGATGAAGCTCTACGGATCGTAACCAATGCGACTGAACAACATGATCCCACTTTGTTTTGTGTTCAAAAAGTCGTAAAATTCCCTATTGATTCAGAAATAATGAAATTTATTCTGAATCATTCACCAGTGAAACTGGCCGGGCCAAATGCCGATCCTAATTTTGCTGTTACCCGCATTCAACTTTTGAATATAGGCGCGGCACAAATACTTACGATTCCAGGGGAAGCCTTGCCTAATATTGGTTTTTATTTGAAACGAAAAATGGCAACCAAACAACCCTTTTTATTTGGTCTTACCCAAGATGCTCTCGGTTATATGCTTACAAAAGAAGATTATAATAGTTTTAAAAGATATGACTATGTCAGTCGTACCAGTTTAGGAGAAATGACTGGTGAGATATACATACGGGAAGCCTTACAATTAGTGAAAGAGAGTCCTAAACCGGATGGTAATTAACCCATTTCTGATACTCGTCAGATTGCATCCACATCGGGGATTACTACCACCGACTTAAATCGTTTTTCCTGATGTAACGCTGCTATAATGGAACGGATTTCTTTTTTGCAATTGGCAATTACAATGGAATTGCGTGGAAGTTTTATTAATAGTTCCATCAGGTACTGATTTCGCACCCGGCTAACAACGGGTGCCGAAGGCCCTACTAATAAAGAACTGAAGTTTTTGTAAAGCGAATTATAGATCCATTGCGCCGCGTCTTGTGCAATATCTTTAAGTTTATGTTTTGTGGTAAGTTTTATGATTCTGCTAAAAGGAGGATAATTGAATTCTTGCCGTTTCGCAATTTCATTTTTGTACATTCCTTCATAATCGTGCTGTTGTATTTGCAATAATATCGGGTGCTGGGGTTGTACTGTTTGAATCAATACCCTGCCGCCGGCTTCTTTTCGGCCTGTTCTTCCACTAACCTGTTCAATTAGCTGAAACGCCCGTTCATTCACTCTAAAATCGGCAAAGGATAGAATGCCATCGGCATCAATGACACCAACCAGGTTCACCTGGTGAAAGTCAAGCCCTTTTACCACCATTTGCGTTCCTACTAAAATGTCAATTTTATTTTGTTCGATGGATTGAATCAGATGATCGTGTGCGTGTTTGCCCCTTATACTATCAATATCCATGCGTCCGATACGCGCCTGCGGAAACATCTCCTGTAAGATTTCTTCAATACGCTCGGTGCCAAATTGTTTCTGCACAAAATCATGGCTACCGCAGACAGCACAGGTTTGTAGGGGCGGATAGGTTGTGCCACAATAATGACAAACCAATTTATTGAAAAACTTGTGATAGGTAAGCGATACGTCGCAATACCTGCAGCGTGCTATCCATCCACAGGCTTTGCATTGTTGATAGGGCGTATATCCTCGCCGGTTTTGAAAAAGGATAACCTGTTTTTTTTCTTCCAATACTTGTTGGATGGCTTCCTTCAGCGGCGGAGAAAGGATGGTTTCTTCTTTATTTTTTTGACCAAACCTTCGAGTGTCAATCATTTCAATCGGGGGTAATGCCAGGTTGCCAAAACGCTCTTTCAACGATACCCATCCATATTTTCCAGTAACTGCATTGTGAAAAGATTCTAATGAAGGAGTAGCACTGCCCAGTATCACTTTGCAATGGTTAAAAAGAGATGCCAAATATACCGCACTGTCTCTGGCATGGTAACGTGGCGCGGGTTCCATTTGTTTGTAGGAACTATCGTGCTCTTCATCGCAAATAATAAGTTTAAGATCGTTGAACGGGAGAAACAGAGAAGAGCGGGCTCCCAGTATTATTTTCAGTTCATGATTTCGTACTTTATTCCAAATTTCTACTCTTTCGTTTTGAGAAAATTTGGAATGATATACGCCGATATTTCCGCCAAAATGTTTTTGTAGTCGTTTTATTATTTGGGCAGTCAGTGCTATTTCTGGGAGCATATAAAGTACCTGACCGCCTTTTTTCACAATCTCTTCGATTAAGCGGATGTATATTTCGGTTTTCCCGCTGGAAGTAACTCCATGAAACAGACTTACTGCTTTCTTTTCTAAAGAAGTGCAAAGCATTTTAAAGGCTGTGTTTTGGGTTGCCGACAGTTCAAAATCAATACGAAGCTCTTTTGGTAAGGCTTTTATACGGTCAATATTTCGTTTTTCAATTTGCAAGATGCCTTTATCAATCAAGCCTTTTAATTGTGCTTCCGAAGCGCCGGATTTTTTTAAAAGTGCTGATTTTGTGATTTCGCCTTCTGTTTTTTGAAAATGAAGGTAAGCCAACAAGAGCTCCATTTGTTTTTCGGCCCGTTGCAGGCGTTTGTCATCATTGAGCAGCAATTGCAAAGCCTCGGGAGTTTCATACGCCGGTAAAAGCTGCACGTAGGTTTCTTTTTTTGGGGTGTAGCTTTCTTTCAGTGCTTCCCACACAAAACAGATATGTTTTTGAATAAGCCGGTTTACCACCGGATACACATGGCTGGTATCCAAAATTTCCTGAACCTCGGTTAGTTTAAGTTCTCTTTTTAATAGCAGAGCTTCAGCAACCAAAAATTCATCATTGTCAAGGGTGGTAAAGTCATCCCCATTTTCTTCATTAAAAACCAGTATGGTTTCACTACTCAGTTTAAAATAGGCGGGTAGGGCAGCGGCCATTATTTCGCCTTGGGTACACAGGTAATAAGCTGCCATCCATTCCCACAGTTGAAATTGTTGTTGATATACTACGGGTTCCACATCCAGCACGCTCAGTATGTCTTTGGTTTCGAAAAGCTCAGGAGCGTCGTTGTGTATTCGCTTAACAATGCCAGCGTAGCGCTTATTTTTGCCTAAGTTTACTTCCACCCTGCAACCGGGTGCTACCTTTTGGAGCAACTGATCGGGTATTGCCCAGGTATAATTAAGCGGAAGCGCTAAGGGTATGATGATTTCTGCATACATGTTTCTTTGTGAAGTTACGATTCTGATCGAATCCAGGATGCTCTGTAGGCTATTAACTTTTCCGACATCAACCGCGCAACTTGCTGCTTCAATTCTTCCAGATTATTTAGGGTTAATCCTTCTGTGTTAATTTCTGGAAGATACACCACTCTGCATTTCCCGGGGGTTAAAGAAAATAAACTGGTATTGGGCATTCTGGCGAAGGTATCTAAAAACAAAACTGGTTTGAGGGCTGTTTGAGTTTCAATAGCCAGCCTGAAAGCTCCATTGTACATTTCTTTCAAGGGTTGGTGCGTCATATTAAACGTGCCTTCGGGAAAAACCAATACCGATATTCCTTTATGAATAATAGATTTCAGAATACGAATGCTTTCAGTACGGTTTTCAGGGCTGCTGCGATCCACGGTAATGATGGCATTTCGGTAAATAAAGCCGAAAACAGGAATTATCGACATTTCTACTTTTCCCAAGGGGCGCAATGGGTGCCGGAATGCCTTTACGATTACCGGCGTATCCAAATACGAAATATGATTGGCAACGTAGATGTATTGATTTTTTTTGTTCAATGGAGCGTCATAAATTTTTTTTATGTGGATAAAAACCAATGCAAACCAAAGATCGCCCCATAACATGCACAGCCTGTAAACTGCGTTTCCCCCTTTGATACGCCCCCAGGCCATAGCCGCAAGTGCAAACGGAAACACAATTAGCATCAAGGCTACAAACACAATCAGCGCATATATCGTAAAAACAATCCTAAAAAAGGTCATGAAATGGTTTTTCGCATCAAAAATAACAGAAATAACGCTTGTTTTGAGAATCATCGGGGATTTAACATCATAAAACAATGGTTTATAGAGGCTTACCCCCTATCGAACCCCTGGTTTTCAAAAACTATCTTTTTTTGTACCTTTGCCCACCTTATGCAAGCATTAAAAACCGTAGCTTTTCATACATTAGGGTGTAAACTCAATTTTTCTGAAACTTCTACTATTTCCAGAATGATGGAAAACGAAGGGTTTGTGAAAAAATCTTTTGACGAGGTGGCCGATATCTATGTTATCAATACCTGTTCTGTTACAGAGACTGCCGATAAGGAGTGTCGTCAATTAGTTCGTCGGGTTCAGCGGAAATCGCCAGGGAGTCTGGTTGTGATAATTGGCTGTTATGCACAATTGAAACCTCGGGAAATTGCAGAAATACCCGGCGTGGACCTGGTGTTGGGTGCTTCAGAAAAATTCAATATACCCAAGCATATTAAAGAAATATCAAAAGGAGACTCTACAAAAATATGCAGTTGCGATATTGACGACGTAAGTGGTTTTCATCTTTCTTACTCTGTAAACGACCGAACCCGAACTTTTTTGAAAGTTCAGGATGGCTGTGATTATAATTGTTCGTTTTGTACCATTCCGCTGGCCCGAGGCAAAAGCCGCAGCGACAGTATTGCCAACGTAGTAAGGAATGTGGAAAGCCTTGCTGCAAAAGGGGTTAAAGAAATTGTGTTAACCGGCATCAATTTAGGAGATTTTGGCAAAGGACCCGATGGGAGCGCACAGATGGCTATTAGCGGACGTGAAGAGAACTTCTTTCAACTAATACAACAATTAGACAGGGTAGAAGGGATTGAACGGTTCCGGATCTCTTCCATTGAACCCAACCTGCTCACAAACCCAATTGTAGAATTTGTGGCAAATAGCTATAAGTTTATGCCCCATTTTCATATTCCTTTGCAAAGCGGTAGCAATAAAATACTGGCAGCTATGCGCAGGCGTTACCGACGAGAGCTATATGCAGAACGCGTAGCTTTGATCAAACAATTAATGCCTCACAGTGCAATAGGGGTGGATGTGATTGTGGGTTTTCCGGGAGAAACCGATATGGATTTTCAGGAAACTTTCGAGTTTTTAAATCATCTTGATGTTTCTTATTTGCACGTTTTTACGTATTCTGAAAGAGATAATACCCATGCGCTTGAAATGGACGGTGTAGTACCGATGCAGGTGCGCCACGAGCGCAATAAAGCACTCCGAAACCTGTCTTATATGAAAATGCGTGGTTTTGAAAAGCAACATTTCGGTCAAACTCGCAAAGTGTTGTTTGAAAATCACAATAAAAACGGAATGATGGAGGGGTACACAGACAATTACATTCGGGTGAACGCTCCCTACCGCCAGCAATGGGAAAACGAGGTGGTAGAATGGGTGCTATAGTTTAACTGGGGAAGCCCACATGGGTTTGCAGGTAAGTATTTTTTTGTAAATGGGACAGCTCTCACTGTGGCTGCCGGGCAAATAACCGGTACTCATCAAAAATTCATTTACAATTTCGCCACCGGTAAATTTGAAGGTTTTCTTGAACAGTTTTGCCCATTCCTCCCGCGTAAGCGGGTGGTGTCTATCTAACCAGTTTTTAAAACTGCCATACTCTTTTTGAAGCTTCCTGATGGCTTTGGCATTTTCAATGGCAGCATTTATTTTTAATCGGTTTCGAATAATGCCGCTATTCTGTAGCAATTCTGCTCTTTTTTGGTCATCATATTGACTCACTTTTTCTATGTTAAAATTATCATAGACCCTAACGAAATTCTCTTTCTTTTTTAAGATGGTATCCCAACTTAACCCCGCCTGGTTGATTTCAAGTAAAAGCCGGCCAAACAGTTCATCATCGTTTTTAAGCGGAAAACCGTATTCTTTGTTGTGGTACTCTTCGTGTACTGTGCCTTTACCTTTGTTTTTTACATACTCACAATAAGGGTGTGCCATACTGCAAATTCACTACCATCCGAAAGTCTAAAAAGATAAATAGCCCATATTATCTTTGAGGTGACAAAACTTCAT
>JBDHYK010000147.1:0-7914 GCA_039811305.1 Niabella sp. | reverse complement strand
AGTTTTACATAGTCATCACTTTTTGCCTCTTTAGCCAGCCCCATAGATTTTAATGCAGCAGCCTTAGCTTCTGCTTTTTTACCAGATTTGGCAAGGGCACGGGCTTGTTGATAGGGTATCCAGAAAGCTTTGGGATTGGCTTCTACAGCTTTGGCAAACCATTCATTGGCTTTATTCAAATCCTTACCATTCTCCAGGTAATAACTCGCCGCCTGAAAATAATCGGGTTTGTCTGATTTCATGGATGCATCAATGGAGGCCATCACCTTCCCGTCTACATCGGTAGTGATGGGTAGTTTCACCATTACATCGTCCCAGCGAATAACCAGATCGCAACTGGCAGGTTTCATATTGGCAAACTGCATGGTAAAGGATTCGGCTTTCATTGGTACTTTGTTCACTTTAGCCTGAACCCTTACTAGGTCTTCCTCTTGTTTGTATGCTGCGGGGCTGGTAACATTGGTTTGTTTGCTGATAATCAGTGTCCAGGAATCTTTTTCGGGAATACTGAGCAGGCCATATTTCCCAGCAGCAATCGTTTTGCCCCCAATGGTTACCTCATCGCCAAAACTGAGGGTGGTAGCGTTATTGGCGCCCGTACGCCACACTTTCCCAAAGGGTACCAGGTCGCCAAAAATGGCACGACCTTTCATTGCAGGCCGGCTGTATGATAGTTCGATAGACGACAAGCCAAATGCTTGTTTTATAGTTTGGGAGGGGCTGGGAGCCGGAGTCTTAATCTGTGCATTCACTAACGCACCGGTAAGGAGCAGCGAACAGAAAAGGAGTACTTGTTTCATATACTTTTATTTAATTGTTGAAATTAGTGCAATAATAAGAAAAAAATAGCACCCTGTTATGAAACGATGAGGTAAAGTAAGAGCGAACCCGAAGTAAGTTGATAAAATATTGAAGCTCTCTTTTACGAAGACCCATTTGGATGCCGGGCAAAACGCTCCTAATCGTTATTAAGGGGAGCGTGAGTTTCTTTGTAAACAAATATGTTGTATCTTTAATAATAACAAAAAGTACGAGGAATCGGCACAGAAACCCGCGAATTGAGCAAGGTCGGAAGTAGCTGTTCCTGAGCTGTTTATGTGCAAATAGATTGTTTTTAAAGCGGATCAGCCCGTTGGGCTCTTGAAGTTCTGTTTTGGCTGTATGTGGCGGAGTAGGTTGATTCTCTCAGATCCTTTAAAATTTATGAATATGGAAGAAACCCATTTATTACAACGCCGTCAGACTGTAAAATTAGGGCTGATTCGTGTGGTGGAGGAGCTTTTTCCCGAAGATACTTTAAAAACAGCCTATTCTATCGAAAACGGTGTTTATTGCAGGCTTGCCAAATCGGCACTTTCTGTCAGAGAAGTGAAGCAGATTGCCTTTCATTTGCATGCCTGGGTGGAGAATAATAGCCCGATTCATTTTCAATATAAAAAAGAGGGTTATTTTCATTACAAACTGGGAACCAAAATAGTAAAAGTAATCTATCCTGCCAATACTTATACTTCCATGGCCGAGCCCTTTCGGATTATTCCGTTTTCCGATGGTTTCATCGTTGATTTCTCAATTGGTGCCACCGACAAGGAAAGCCCTTTGATTCTGCCACAGAAACTATCCAGAACCTACGAAAAAACACAATCCTGGCTGCGGAATATTGGAGTGGAACTGGTCCCCGATATCAATAAATATATCACTACCGGGAACAGTATGGAATTGATTTCAGTTGCTGAAGCTTTGCAGGAAAAGGAAATTTCAGATATTGCTGATCTGATACTAAAAGCGTTTCATATTGTTCGGATTGTATTAATATCAGGCCCTTCCTCATCCGGAAAAACAACCTTTTGCCAGCGCCTTTCTACACAATTAAAAGTGAATGGATTAAGACCGATCCCTTTATCTTTAGACAATTATTTTAAAAATCGCGAAGAAACGCCACGAGATGCAGAAGGGAAATATGATTTTGAATCCATAGAAGCCCTCGATCTTACCCTGCTTCAGACCCATCTTACACAACTGATCAACGGAGAAACAGTGGATACCCCTATTTTTGATTTTGTTACTGGATCCCGACTGCGAGAAACCATTACCATGAACCTGGGGTCATCAGATGTTCTTGTGATAGAAGGGATTCATGCCCTTAACCCAAGGTTAATGCCTGTAGTTGACCGAAAAGCGTTGTTTAAAATATACATTAGCGCTTTGTTTGAACTGAATGTTGATTTTATGAACAGAACACCTACTACCGAGGTAAGATTGGTTCGGCGGATGGTAAGGGGCCTCCGGTTTAGAGGTACCCCTCCGGAAGAAACCCTGGAGCAATGGGAAAATGTGCGTAAAGGAGAACACGAAAATATTTTCAACTATCAGGAAGAATCCGATGCGATGTTCAATTCCAGTTTGCTTTATGAAATGAACGCGTTAAAACCCTTTGCCGAAGAAGCACTTCAAAAGATCAATAACAAAGGAAGTTTCTTTGACGTAAAAGAGCGATTATTAAACCTGTTCACATTTTTCAAACCCATGGATGTGTCCCGGGTTCCGTTTAATTCGATTCTCCGAGAGTTTGTAGGGGGAAGTATCTATTTTTAGGTAGCGATCATAAAAAACGGATGGTTTTAAAGAGTTGTTTGCTTTGGTAGATTCTTGCCGATACTATTCTTTCTCAGAATATAAATAAGTAGGGCAGAACAGCAGTTCAGACTTTTAGCAAATACGATAGGGAAACTTATTGTGTATATAGTACACAATAAAAAACGACGCTGAAAAAAGCTGTTTCTAATTGAAAATAACGATTAGAAACAGCTTTTAAAGTTGATTTATAAGGTAAGCCCGTCGGGAATAATGGCGCCCTTTTTCACTACTACAATACCATCCTTAATCGTGTAAAGGGGAGTATCTACAGGCTCTAAATGCGACCCTCCGTTGATGCGTACATCATCGCCGATACGGCAATTTTTATCTATGATACAATTTTTCAGATAACATCTTGAACCGATTCCAATGGGGGGAATCCCTTGTGCTTTTGCAGTGTTGATATCGTCAATCGTTTCATAATAATCGGCGCCCATCAGATAGGAGCTGACAATTGTGGAGGCGTACCCAATTCTTGCTCTAACGCCAATTACACTGTGTTCTAAGCGAGAAGCGTTAATGATACAGCCTTCAGCGATTAAGGTTTTTTCTAAAGTGGTACCGCTAATTTTTGCCGGCGGCAGCATACGAGGCCGGGTATAAATTGCCTGGCTGTTGTCGAACAGATTAAATTCCGGCACGTCGGAAGTGAGTTCCAGATTGGCTTCAAAGAACGAATAGATATTACCAATATCGGTCCAGTAACCTTCGTACTGATAGCTGGTAACTTTATGGTTGTTGATGGAGGAGGGTATGATTTCTTTTCCAAAGTCCTTAGCATCGGGGTAAACATTATTTAAAAGGTCAAAAAGCAAACTTCGGTTGAAGATATATATGCCCATCGAAGCCAGATAGTTACGTCCTTTTTGTTGCATTTCATCGCCGGTGTCGCTGACCCAATCGGGAAGCAATTCTTTTTTTGGTTTTTCAATAAAAGCGGTAATTGTACTGTGGTCATCTGCTTTTAAAATTCCAAACTCGGGTGCTTCTCTGTCTCCTACCGGAATGGTGGCAATAGAGAGTTCGGCGCCTGTTTCTTTATGTTTTGCCAGCATTTCTGCAAAGTCCATTTGATAAAGCTGATCGCCGGAAAGGATGAGTACATATTCGCTCTCAAACGGATCTAAGTGCCTGAGGCATTGGCGTACTGCATCGGCTGTGCCCTGATACCAGTAGGTGCTTTCAGGGGTTTGTTCGGCTGCTAAAATATCTACAAATGATTTGCTGAAAATACTAAAGTTGTAAGTGTTTTTAATATGGCGGTTTAGGGAAGCGGAGTTGAACTGTGTAAGTACAAACATCCGGGTTATGTCTGAGTTCATGCAATTTGAAATAGGGATATCCACTAACCGGTACTTGCCTGCAATAGGCACGGCGGGTTTAGAGCGGGTGCTGGTAAGAGGGGCAAGACGGGAACCGGCGCCTCCGCCAAGAATTACAGCCAGAATTTCGTTTTTGATTGACATGATCGTGAATTTGAATTTTAAAATAATTTATTACTGGGGTGTTTTTCAGGATCGCCACGATTACAACACAGATTGGTATAGATTCAGGTACTGTTGTGCCGAACTATCCCAGCTATGGTCAATCGTCATCATATAGCTTCGGATTTCGTCAAATCGTTCTTTTTTGTTCATGTAAAGATCAATAGCCCTGCCAACAGAGTAAATTATATCTCCCACGCTGGATTGTTCCATTTTGATGCCAAAACCATTGGGATCTCCATAATCTACAACGGTATCTTTCAGTCCGCCTATATTCCTTACCATGGGCACCGTACCATACCGCAACGCATAGAGCTGGTTCAGCCCGCAGGGCTCCACGCGGCTGGGCATAAGCAGAAAATCACTTCCGGCATAAATGACATGGCTAAGTGCTTCGCTATAGCCGATATAAGAGTTGTAGTACTTTTTAAACTGATTGTTCATGCCGGCTAGTTGTCCTTCTACCTGTGAGTCGCCGGAACCTAAAATTAAAAAATTGGCCTGGCCACCGTGTTGGTAAATAGACTGGCTGATGGCTTCGGGTAGCAGGTCGGCGGCTTTTTCGTCAACCAATCGGCCAATGAAACTGATCAAAGGTTTGTCGGGGCTTAGGCCGAACTGTTCTACCAATGCTTTTTTATTAGCGGCTTTGCCCTCTACCACCGTATCTTTATTATATTGTTCTACCAGGTATTTATCGGTTTCGGGGTCCCATACATCATTATCTATACCATTGATGATGCCGCTGCACTTCCCTTTTTCATATTCAAAAATATCTTCCAAACCACGGGCACTGTGGCGTAATTCTTCCATATAGCTGGGGCTAACGGTGGTTACTTTCCAGGCGCATTTTACGGCAGAGGCCATCGGGTTGATGGATCCTTTCCAGTCTAAAAGTCCCCAGTTCCAGGTATCATAAGCAGGGATGTAGTAGTACCGATCCCATCCAAACTGACCCTGGTATTGCCCGTTATGAATTGTAAAAATGGTAGGTACACTTGCCAATTGGTACCGGAAGGCATGACAGTGCTTCATGAAAAAGGGTACGAGGCCTGCCTGGTGGTCATGGCAATGCACGATGTCGGGTTTGTGTTGCCAGTGGCTGAGCCAGTCGCATACAGCTAATTGAAACGAAACGAATCGCTCGGTATCGTCGTCGTACCCATATATTTTTTCCCGATCTAAGAGGCCGTTAATATCCACTAAGTAGAGGTCGTAACCTAATTTATTGGTTTTTTCCTTTATCACACTGTATTTGAACCAGTTAGAATTGAGCACCTGGCCGCCTTCGTGTACCAATTCCCATTCATTTTCATACAGAAATTTGGTTCGGTACATGGGCATTACTACTTTGGCAACATGGCCGAGTTTGTTTTGATACTTTGGCAGAGCACCTACCACATCACCCAAGCCGCCCGCTTTTGCCATGGGATAACACTCTGCAGATACATGAATTATTTCCATTTCAATTATTTTTTGGTTTGCCGTTAAAGTTACTGCTAAAATAGGGAACTTTAATTACAAAGAACAATTTGGGTTCATATTAATATGAATTTTGTGATAATTATCATATCTGCGCAAAGGTTTGATGAAATTCTTATAAAAATGGCTAATTTGCGCTAATAATTTTTACATTTGCCACTGCTGTTATATTGATCATTTATAAAAACGAATTTGCAAGGATACCCGATTATAAACTGCTAAATTTTTTATTTCAATAATTATTTAATTTTCAAACATTAAAAAATGAACACAACTGTCGCTTCGGAAAAGAAAAGTTACCTGATCCCGATTATAATGATGATTGCCCTTTTTGGGATGATATCATTTGTAACCGGTTTGGCAAACCCTATGGGTGTAATTGTAAAAAACCAGTTTCAGACATCCAATTTTATGTCCACACTGGGATATTTTGCCAATTTTATAGCTTATGCATTTATGGGGTACCCCGCCGGTATGATGCTGCAGAAAATAGGGTATAAAAAAACAGCTCTTTGGGCTATTGCCGTTGGTTTTATAGGAACCGGTATCATGTTCTTATCGGGTGAGGTGGGCAGTTTTGCTGTGTACCTGATTGGTGCGTTTGTAGCTGGCTTCTCGATGTGTATGCTGAATACTGTGGTAAATCCTATGCTGAATACCCTTGGCGGTGGTGGTAATAAAGGGAACCAGTTGATTCAGGTTGGTGGTTCTTTTAATTCATTAATGGCTACCATAGTGCCTATTTTAGTAGGCTATTTTATTGGCAGTAATGTGGCAAAGGCCAATATTAAAGATGCGTATCCCGCTTTGTATTTGGCGATGGGCATTTTTGCATTAGCATTTATTGTTCTTTATTTTGTAATCATACCCGAGCCCAGCCTTTCAAAGACAAATGGCAATATTAAGCACGAGCATAGTCCTTTTGCTTTTAATCACTTTGTTTTAGGTTCTGTAGCTATTTTCCTGTACGTGGGTATTGAAGTGGGAATTCAAATGATTATGAATCCGTTCATGACAAGTTCTGCAGCAGAAGGGGGATTGGGAATTGACCCCACCATTGCGGGATCTGTAGTGGGCACATATTGGTTTTTGATGTTGATCGGCCGTTTGGTAGGTGCCAGCATTGGAGCCAAAATATCTAGTAAGACCATGCTTACCTTTGTTTCATTATTGGGGATTGTTTTTGTGTTGGCAGCGATATTCATGCCGATAGAGAGCAAGATTAATTTCCCAGTGTTCCAGTCTAACATATCATTTGGCCTGGCCGAAATTCCGGTTGGAATCATGTTTTTGGTATTGTGCGGTCTTTGCACATCGGTAATGTGGGGTGGTATTTTTAATCTGGCTGTGGAAGGATTGGGTAAATATACCGAGGCAGCCTCGGGCTTTTTCATGGTAATGGTAATGGGAGGTGGTATTGTTCCTGCCATTCAGGGCTTCTTTTCCGATAAAATTGGTTATATGAACAGCTATTGGGTGATTGTGGTTTGTCTTGCGTTTCTGTTGTATTATGCATTGATTGGCAGTAAAAATGTGAACAAAAACATTCCGGTAGGAATTGAAACCAACCAAGGCAAACAGGCTGTTAGCGATATAGGAAAAGACGTGATTTAGCGCAGAGAATTTGATTTTTTAATAAATTATTAAACTTAAAGAAATGGCACTGACAGATTTATCGAAAGAACTTGCAATTGGCATTGACGTGGGAGGTACCAATACCAAATTTGGTCTGGTGAACCACCGGGGAGAAATTTTGGAAAAGGGAGAGATTAAAACCGAGGATTATCCCACCATTGAAGGGTTTATTGATGGCCTTTACGGGGCATTAAACCCCATTTTGGAAAAATACGGGAAAGAAAAGGTTAAAGGAATTGGAATGGGTGCCCCTAATGGCAACTATTATTCCGGTACCATAGAATACGCTCCCAATTTAGTGTGGAAAGGAATTATTCCCTTAGCCAACTTAATGACCGAAAAATTTGAAATTCCCTGTACCTTAACCAATGATGCCAATGCGGCTGCTATGGGCGAAATGATTTATGGTGCTGCCCGCGGTATGAAAGATTTTATAATGATCACTTTAGGTACGGGTGTGGGAAGTGGCATAGTAGCTAATGGCCACATGATTTATGGCCACGATGGGTTTGCAGGCGAATTAGGACATACCATTATCCGCCCTGGAGGACGACTGCATCCTGGTACGGGACACAAAGGCTCATTAGAAGCCTATGCATCTGCAACCGGTATTGCGGTTACTGCTAAAAAGCTTCGTGCAGAAAACCCTTCTTCAATTCTTAATGAAGTGGATGAAGAT
>JBDHYK010000146.1:0-8001 GCA_039811305.1 Niabella sp. | reverse complement strand
CTTGAGGTATGTAAAACATTTATGAACAGTCTTTCAGCCACTTTTGTAAAATCACCTTGTAGCTGAAATGGGTTATAAAATTTACTGCCAGGTTGATTTCGATAAATTTTTAAGACATGTAATAACCACCCTTTTGTAACTTTTTTATAATAGCTTACGCTCAAAATTTTAATACCTTCATCCCTTTTTTTTGCACATAATCACTTTATATACACTTCAACCCTAAGGACTCTGTAAAACGGTTTAAAATTTCCCAGTATCGTAATCGTCCTTTCATTATAACCTTTCTGAAAGCCACTTGTGTTAACGAGAAATTCGATTTCCTTGTTTTCTCCAGATAAAATAATGGGCGCGTCTTCTATTGGAGTTGTACAATCGCAACTAACGATTGTCTGAGCAATTGTTAAAGGCATTGCACCAAAATTCAACAAATTATATTTCGCAACAAGAACACTTCCCTCATTAACACTATCGAAAATCCTTACTAAAGGTGTGACTTCAATTTTTGTGAGTGCCGAATCTGAAAGCCCCCGCAACCTTGATAATACTGTGTCTTTTTCAGAATGAAATACACTATGAAAGTTATTACGATTTTTAATGTTGCAAGCTGCAATTACAAATAGGGTCAAAAAGGCAATTCGTTTCATTTGAATATTTTTTAAGTAGTTTGGGCTAGGTTTGGCCTTGTTTTATATGCATCCTGAATTCGACCGAAACTATTTCATGTATTTTGCAAATGAAAAAAATATTTACCGATTTTATTTTGCACTACGGGTTACCATCTTAATCGTAATAATACAACTGTTTAATCTAGGTTTTCTTTGTTCCGCTAATTTAAAAAATCCGGTATTCCCTATTCTTTCGTAACGATTTTCATTGTTTGACCAATCATCTGCTCCAATTGCCAAAAACCCTTTGGATTTGTGCGTTATCAACCATTCCACGCCAACGAATACTCCATTATCTGGCAATTGGATGTTAAATCGTCCCAATGGGATTTTATGCCAAGCGCCAGTTCTATAACTTTCTATAACAACGTTATTGTTTAAGATACTTATACCAGGATAATTGTTTTGCGGTTGATATAATTTTAAACGGAAAGGCAGCCGCCCAGATGAGGCCTTTTCAATATATACCTGTATTTCTTCGAGAAAAGCTCCTCGCTCATAACCAGCTATTTTTACTCCTGCTTCCATGGACCTATCTTCCATAAAATTAACCACATAACACCTGGGTCTTTTTCCCGAGTAGCCTATTTTTGAAATTTTTGATTTTGCCCCTGCAATTACCTCAGGCATTTGGTAAAAGGATGTTTCCATTTTCACAATATTAATTACATCCCCTTTTATATCTCTTTGGTAAAGTTTTTTATCCTTGTACCCAATGCTTGTTACCAACACAGAGTCATCAATATCCCGAAACTTGGGGATCGTAACCAGCCCATCTTCAGTAGCGACTATCCCATTTGTAGTATTCCAGGCTACTGTGGCAAAAGGGACTGGCAGATTCCTTTCATCAACCACTTTGATTTTCACCTGTGAATATCCCACAATGTGAAAAAAAACCAGAGCCAGAAAAATGATAATCCGCACAGGAATAAAATGTATAAAAAAAAAAACTATTAAAGAACCCCCCGTCATAGGAGCCACCTACATACTCAATTATGGCCAAACCTGCTCGACATCATCACAACTCCAATTGATCCAAAACCGCTGGGTACAGCATTTCTTTATTCCGGTACTTGCCCCTAATTCGTTATCCACCCAGTAAACACAGCAATTACTGCCCCAAAAAGAACGCCGAGGGCTACAATCTCCACTTCCACCTAATTCAACCGCATTGGCAAAAACGGTTAAAACCAAAACTAAGGCTGTTAGGCCCAAAACTAATTTTTTCATAAAAAAGCTTTTTTGAAAGTAAGATAATTTTTTTAATGAATAGAGATCACTAAGTTACCCCCTCCTTTTTTTAATATCCAAATATTAGTTCGAATTTTTATCCACATCTTATTTATATCATCAAATTCAAAAACGACAATAAAACGGCTCTGCGTTTATTGGTATCTTTTTTCAGGATTGAGCAAAAAAAACAATTATATGCGAGAAAGCCGATAGAAATACAACATCTATGGTGTGTTTGTCCAACCTATTATCAAACCACCAACTGGGATGTTTGGCGCTCCTTTTAATTGAAGCCATGCTTCTGAACAAAAAGATTGTCGGAAAATATTAACATAAACATTCGCGTTATTTTGGGGTTATTTATAAACAAAATCCAACTTTCGCAGAAATATTACGATAACATGTGCTTACCTTCCCTTAGCAACATGTTTAGCCAATTGATACTTGTTTTTGAAAAGTTATCCAGTAACTTACCAAAAACCACGGGTTGGTTTCGTTGCAGCGCCAATTGAAAGAAAATATATCTGTTATGCAATCTGTATTCTTGAAAAAGTAAAAGACAATTACAATACGGATGCAAAACGAGCGATGAAAGATACTACGTATGCATTATTGAAAATAAAGAACCTGAAAACAAATTATGACGTTCCCAAATTCAAAACTTTCAAGATAAATATCGAAAAGTTGTTAAACGTTCAAGAATATGACTGGGGCTACCCGATTGAAGAAAGTACTACGTGATCTTTTGCAATAGTGGATCAAAACGCCAAGATCAATACGTTCAAAGAAAACCTTGTACAGTTAAGCCTGGAGAGTGATGAGTTCATTTTTAATATTGATAGCCCCTGTACCACCATCGCTGAAAAGCGTAAACTGGAATCCAGACAAGAAGTAACCGTTCCCAACTTTGAGATGTCTATCAAAAAAGAATCAAAAACAAAGGCTTCTACTACAGCCTGCGAGTTTTACTACCAGTAATGGCTCGTCAGACGGTAAGCCTTTTTTGGATGATGAAGGATACTTATTGACGGAAGTGAATAATTTTTCAGGGTGGTTGAAACTATTTATAAATCAATACTTCAATCTTACCCTCTTTTGTAACCGTACCTCTATACATACCCGCCGTGTTAAAAGGCATTGCCATATTACCATTTTTATCCAAAGCAATCAGGCCTCCATCTCCGCCCATGTTTCCAACTTTTTCAATCACGGCCAAAGCAGCTTTTTTTACGGTTAGATTTCTGTATTCCATAAGAGCCGAAACATCATACGCCGCAATATTGCGTATAAAAAACTCGCCCCACCCGGTACAGCTTACCGCAACTGTTTCATTATTCGCGTAGGTGCCGGCTCCTATAATCGGGCTGTCTCCTACCCTGCCAAATCGCTTGTTAGACATTCCTCCTGTGGAGGTGCCTGCGGCTAAGTTTCCCTCCTGATCTAAGGCAACAGCACCCACAGTACCAAATTTGGAATCCGGCCAATGGTCTTGCGGGTTGGCAGAATGATCGAGTTGAACTTTTTCTTTTTCGATTGCTTTTTGCAATCCTTCCGATCGTTCCCGTGTATAAAAATATTTTGGATCTACTAACACAAGTCGCTGTTCTTTTGCAAATGCCTCGGCTCCTTTACCCACCAGCATTACGTGTTGAGATTTTTCCATCACGGCCCTTGCGGCATCTATAGGGTTTTTAACAATCGTTACGCCGGCTACAGCACCCGCTTTACGCGTACCACCATCCATTATAGAAGCATCCAACTCATTTCTGCCATCATGGGTAAACACAGCTCCTTTACCGGCATTATACAGGGGACTGTCTTCCATCACCCGAATTGCTGCCTGCACCGCGTCTATGCTGGTTTTTCCCGATTGTAATTTAGCATAGCCAGCCTGTAAGGCTTTTTCCAAAACTGCTTTATAGGCTTTTTCTTTCTCCCTGGTCATGGTTTGCTGCAATATGGTTCCCGCCCCTCCGTGAATAACCAAAACGTATTTTTCGTTATTGGCCTGGTTTTGGGATAATGCCCTCATAACCCATATCACCAGTAAGAGCGTAACAAGAATCCGGTTCATAAAATCAAGTTTAAATTTTTACATTTGTCCCTGTTATCAGCAATGAACAATATTCACAAACATACCAAATTTGTAAAAGAAACGGCAACACATTTAGGCTTTGATTATTGCGGCATTGCGCAGGCTCAATTTTTAGATGCAGATGCAAAACGGCTTGAGAGCTGGCTGAAACAGGGTTTTCATGGAAAGATGCAATACATGGAAAACTATTTCGACCTCCGTACCGATCCGGCAAAATTGGTGCCCGGTGCAAAATCGGTGATCACCCTGATGCAAAATTATTACCCCGCACAATTACAGGTTACCGATGGCGCAAAGGTTTCCAAATACGCTTACGGAAAGGACTACCACGAGTCCATCCGCAGCAAACTAAATGAGTTTCTTCGCTTGCTTCGGGAACAAGTGGGCGAGATAAACGGGCGGGGGTTTGTGGACTCGGCACCGGTTTTGGAAAAATCCTGGGCTGGAAAAGCAGGTTTAGGCTGGGTTGGAAAAAACGGCACCCTGATTACACGCCAAAGCGGTTCTTTTAATTTTATTGCTACTTTAATTACCGATCTTGAATTAGGCGCTGATGACCCCTTCGCCGGAGATTTTTGCGGAAGTTGCACCCGCTGTATTGATGCTTGCCCTACGGGAGCAATTCTACCGAATAAAGTGATTAACGGCAGCCAGTGCATTTCGTATTTTACCATCGAACTGAAAGACGAACTATTACCAGAGGAAGTTAAGGGCAAATTTAAAAACTGGGTTTTTGGGTGTGATATTTGCCAGGATGTATGCCCCTGGAATCGTTTTAGCAAACCCACTAAAGAACCAGACTTTGAACCCTTGCCCGAGATTCTGAACCTGTGCACAAAGGAATGGGAACTTATGTCTGAAGAAATTTTCCGAAAAGTATTCAAACATTCCCCCATAAAACGCACCAAATGGCGGGGAATTCAGCGAAATCTCAAATTTATTACCACTTCTAATACGTTAGGGGATGAATAGCCGATTCGTCGGCAAGGGTTTTCAATTTTGTTAGCCCTTTTTCCATTACAGGCCCAAAAGAGGGTTCTAACAACAGGCTTGAAAATTTTTCCCAGGGATACCATTTAAAATCAAAATCCATATAGTTTTGTAAGGTGAGCGAATCGGAAGTAGTATAATTAATGATTCTCCAGGACGAAGACACGATACGGCTTCCTCGCTGCATCTTCACGGTTACCAAACTGTCGGTAGCAAGAACCACGGTAAGTTGAATACTGTCGGTAGTTGCTTTAACCACTTTTCCGTTCAGGGAGCTTGTATCTTTAAACTCTTTATTTTCGAAAAACGGATGCCATTTCTTCCAGGCGTTTAAATCGGCAACCTGTTGCAAAACACTCCCGGTGCCCGGCGCCAGATTAGTAGCCCTTGATAATCTTACATGCGAAGGGAAAAACAATGAAATTGCCGTTAGCAATAAAAAGAATATAACGGCACTGATCAGGATCAAACGAATTATTTTGAAAAACGAAGCCATTTTGATTAGTTTAAAAACAAGTATACATTCAGACTAAGAATCGGTTCAAGTGATACCAGAAAAAGTTGGTGCATTATTCCTATCTCATAAATTTAACAACCGCAGTATAAATAACGATTAGCCAAATACCCAAAACCCCTACCTCCTTCCAACAATCGTACAAATGCAATCCTTCAAAAGAAATTTTTCGCATTGCGTCATTGAAGGGCGTCAACGGAATCCACTTACACAAAACCTGCAGCCACCGCGGAAACACATCAATCGGAAAAAACGTACCCGATAACAGTAACTGAGGAAACCCAAATATATTAATCATCAGGGGAATCATGGTATCGCTTTTTGAGATACTGGCAATCAGCAATCCAGCTCCCATCAGGATGAAAAGCATGAGCAAAGACAATAACAGCATTTCCATAAATGCAATCCATCCGTTCTCCAATGTAAAACCCAGAAAGAAATAACCGAAAAGTATCAGTACAACAATATTTATCATTTGGTAAAACAACCGGCTTACACCAATGCCTACCACAATATAAATTTTCTTTACCGGTGAAGCATAAAATCTTTTCAATACTAATTGCTCCCGCAGGTTGAAAAACAAAAAAGAAATGCCAAAAAGCGTGGCAAATAATACAGAAAAACCCAGCATACCGGGTAAAATAAAATCTATGGGTTGATATTTTTTCCCTGGAAGAGTTTCTGAGCTAAACCGATACTCTCTTTCTAAATGAGCTTTTGTGAGCACGGTTTTCATCGCGATATAATCTAACAAATATTGTAATTGAATAAACCCTTCGCCGGCTGCTTCTGTGGTTTGCATTTGTACCTGATATCGAGCCAGACTGTCGCTTGTTTTTTTAATCTGAATCATCGCAGTAAACCGGGCCTTTCGTAAGTCGGCGTTACGATGGGCAGTGTCGGAATAGGTCTTTATTTTAATGGCGGGGTTAGCTTTAATTCCCTGATATAACGCATTGGAAGTATCACTGGACGTATCGAAAACTACTTTTAAAGTTTCTGGTTTTCGATTGCTAAATGCCGCAAAAACGAAGATAAACGCTATGGGAAACAACAGGCTGAAAAACACCGAAGAAGGCTGACTAAAGATAGCTGTAAAACTTGCCCTGATAATTGCCCATAGTGCCCTTAACTGGTGACTCGCCAATGTAGAAATAGAATTAAAGTGATAAAATAAGTGTGGTTACGCTATTCGATTTCAGATAATTCTGAGCATCGTTAGCGCAAACTAAACTCGAAAGGCAATCTGGTTTGCACAGATTGGGTCATTTCTTTAACTTTTTGTAGCTGTATAAATACCTTATAATACTCCTCTCCCAGTGTTTTTTTCAGCTTTACATCGGTATTATCTTCTGTTATTCCCAAAATCCTTTCAATAATATTTTTTTGAACCGGGTATTCCTTTATCTCGTACTCTTTCAGCTTGGCTTTTGCTGCGGCTGCTTTTATGGCATCTTCCAATCCGCCAAAAACATCTACAAGACCCACCTCTTTTCCCTGCAACCCCGACCACACGCGTCCCTGTGCAATGGTTTCAATATAGGCAGTATCTTTTTTTCTTCCCTCCGCAACCCTTGCCTTAAAAGAGGTGTAAATGGTTTCAATACTATTTTTTACTAATTGCTGCTCTCTTTGCGACAGAGGATGGTCAATATTGCCTGCGTTAGCTAAAGGTCCGGTTCCCACCCCATCAAATGTTACACCCAGTTTATTTTTAAAGAAACCACTCATATCCGGTATAATTCCAAAAACGCCGATAGAACCCGTTATCGAATTTTTTGACGCAAAAATACTGTCTGCTGCGCAAGAAATATAGTATCCCCCCGATGCGGCTACATCGCCAAAACTTACGATTACCGGTTTTGATTTTTTTGCAAGGCTCATTTCCCGCCAGATATTCTCGCTGGCTAAAGCGCTTCCTCCGCCAGAATTCACCCGTAACACAATGGCTTTTATTGCGTCATCTAACCTTGCTTTTCGTAATAAATCCACATACTGCAAAGAACCAATTTTACCTTCCCCCCCTTTACCATCTACAATATCACCCGTTGCGTAAACCAGGGCTATTTTGTCTCCTTTTCCACCCAGGCTACTGGAAGCACTAAAATACTTTTCGATCGTAATAAAGTTGATCTTATCAGCAGCAGCTAACTGAATATTTTTTTTGATCTCATCCTTTACTTCATCGTCATAAAGGGCTCCATCAATTAATTTATGAGAAACCGCATCCTGCGGTGTTTCGATGGTTCCTGCATTGGCCAACTCGTGCAATGTGGCACTGTCCACCTTTCTTTGTTCTGCTGCTTTTTGCAGAAAATCTGCATATAAATCGTTGAGCCAAACGCGGGTTTGTAATTCATTAGCCTCCGACATCTCGGTGGCTCGAAAGGGTTCTGTTGCACTTTTGAACTTTCCGGCATAAAAAATCTGGGGTTTAATATCCAATTTGTCTAAGGTGCCCTTCAAAAACGTGTAGTTCACATTAAAACCCAACCAGTCAA
>JBDHYK010000145.1:0-8018 GCA_039811305.1 Niabella sp. | reverse complement strand
TATTAAAACAGCTTCGTGCAAAACCCTGAATACTTTCATCGGTATTGTACATGGAAAGAGCCACGCCATCTCCATTAAAATTATAGACTTCAAATGTTTGTGGTTCGCTGCCGTCTTCGGGAGTGAAGGTCATGGTAAGCTTGCCTTTTCCTCTGATAACGGTGTCGGTAGCCCGGTATTGATCGCCAAATGCATGCCGGCCAACAATGATGGGTGCGGTCCAGTTTGTAACCAACCTGGGAATGTTTTTAATTACAATCGGCTCGCGAAAAACGGTGCCATCCAGAATATTTCTAATAGTACCGTTTGGACTTTTCCACATCTGTTTCAGATTGAATTCTTTCACTCTGGCTTCATCTGGGGTGATGGTGGCACACTTAATACCCACGCCGTGTTCTTTTATTGCATTTGCAGCATCCACAGTAACCTGGTCGTTTGTTGCGTCTCGATGTTCAATGCTTAAATCGAAATACCGGATGTCTATATCAATATAAGGCAAGATGAGCTGATCCTTGATAAATTTCCAAATGATTCGGGTCATTTCGTCTCCGTCTAACTCAACAACCGGATTTGCCACTTTTATTTTTTCGGCCATAGTTCTTTATTTTATAAAATGAATGGGTTTTATGGCGGCAAATCTACGATTTTAGACGTATTTTAAAAAGATTGTCTTTTTACTGTATGGGATATCCGATTTGGCTGTTGCAACCCGCAAGTATTCGGGTTTTGTTGCATTTAAAAAAAATGTATTATCTTGCAGTACGGCTGAGCATGTTTTGCAGAGGTAAATCATCCAGAATCCGCTTCAATTTAAACCAGACATGATTGTAAAACGTTTCGTTACTTTTTTGCAGCAGTTTGTTCCGATAACCGACGAAGAAATTAAGAAGGTGATTCTACCCGCTATTTTAGTTAGAAAATTTAAAAAGAAAGAAATCATCACCCATGCGGGGGAAGTGGAACGATATATTAATTTTATTGACTCCGGATTGGCAAAAAAATATTATTTGCAGGAAGGAGAAGAAAAAGTGGTACAAATAGCAATTAAAGGGCATTTGATAAGTTGTGAGACTTCTTTTTACACCCAAACTGCCTCTAATTATACGATACAAGCCATAGCTCCTGTTAGGATGGTGGGTCTGGAATACCATCAGCTTGAGGATGTTTTTGCTTCCAACCATAAATTTGAACGGTTAGGCCGACTTTTGAATATTCAAATGATGCTGTTGAAAGATGCCTGGTATATTAATTTAATCAGTACCAACCCAAAAGAACGCTTTCTGAACTTTATGAATAAATATCCTACAATTTTAAATACAATTCCGCAAAAGGATATAGCAAGTTATTTGAATATGAAACCGGAAACTTTCAGCCGGTTTAAGCATTTGATGTTGCAACAAGTGCCGGTGTCTGACGAATAACGTTTTTAGATAGACGATAGCTTATTGCAAATCCCGGTTCAAAGTTGCGGATGCAGCGGCTCAAGAGCTATAGAATCTGCTATTTTATTTTCTTTTTCGGTTTGTTCACCACCAAAAGGGGTATTTTAATCAAATGCCGTACTTTGTTAATCGTTTCTCCATAGATAAAATCTTTAAGACCTCTGTGCCCATGTGCTCCGATAACAAGAAGTTCGGCCTGGGTTTCTGTAACAATTCTGGCAATTTCTTTGTAGGTTTTGCCAAAACCCAAATGCGCTTCTGCCTTGATGCCCATTTTGTCTAACTGCTCTACATAGTTATTCAGGTAGATTTCGTCCGTCTTTGTTTCATTGTCCACACTGTCTGAATAATAAACGTTTGCCGAAACACTCTCCACCACATGGATGAGGATATACCGGCTATCGGACTTGCCCTGCGCTAATGCCTGATGGAACAAGGGTTCGTCCATATCGCTAAAGTCAAGGGCAACAGCAATGGTTTTATAGTCGGGCACAGAACCGATAGAAAGAATAGAAGGCTCCTGGTGCAAAGGCGAAGATTTTAAGCGTAGTTTTATTTTTTGCATCGGATAAATCACTGTATATACTAATAATCCAATCAGTAAGAGGCTACCGATAGCCATTAATGACTTTAAAAAAACACTGTCCGACGTGGCGAAGAAAGTAGCCACCTGTTCTTCCAGCATCCTAAGGTTCAGGTATAATAGAATAAGTGTAATTACCCAGGATGCCAGCTTAACAATGGGTTTTATGGCAAATTTACCCATAGTTTTTTTATCACTTACAAAATGAATCAACGGAATAATGGCAAAACCTAATTGCATACTTAATACCACCTGGCTTAATATTAATAACTGGTCAACGTCCTTTTCTCCGTATATTAGAATAACTAAAGCAGCGGGTACAATGGCAATAACCCTTGTAATTAAGCGTCTTACCACCGGGTTGATCCGTAATCTTAAATATCCTTCCATTACGATCTGGCCAGCCAGGGTGCCGGTGATGGTGCTGCTTTGGCCTGCAGCAATCAAGGCTACGGCAAACAGTTTTGATGCAAAATTACTCCCAAGATGTTGGGGCAGCAGTTCATAGGCTTGCTTGATTTCTGCTACATCGGTTCTGCCGGTTTTGTAAAATACTGTTGCAGCCAGTATTAAGATTGCCGCATTCACCAACATGGCCATGTTCAGTGCGATGGCGCTATCAATAAAATTAAGTTTCAAGGCCTTTTTTATGCCCTTTTCATCGGTATTAAAGACCCTTGTTTGTACCAAAGCAGAGTGCAGGTACAAATTGTGCGGCATTACGGTAGCTCCTATAATTCCAATGGCAATGTACAATGCCGTATCGTTTTTTATAGTGGGCACCAAACCAGAAACAATTTCTTTTCCACTGGGTGCGGCAACAATGATTTGGATGAGGAAGGAAACAGCAATTACAAATATCAATCCTACAATAAAGGCCTCTATTTTTCGGATGCCCAGCCTTTGTAGCATGATGAGTAAAAACGTGTCGGCTACAGTAAGCAGTACCCCGTATATCAGCGGTAATCCTGTAAGAAGCTGAATACCAATAGCCATTCCCAGAATTTCTGCCAAATCGGTAGCCGCAATCGCTATTTCTGCCAATATATAGAGAATAAAATTGAGCCCTTTTGGATAGGTTTCGCGGTTGGCTTGCGCCAGATCTTTGTTTCGTACAATTCCCAGCCTTGCGGATAGGCTTTGCAGCAACAAAGCCATCAAATTGCTCATTACCAACACCCATAATAATGAATAGCCAAATTGGCTGCCCCCGGCCAAATCGGTAGCCCAATTCCCCGGATCCATATATCCAACGCTTACCAGGTATGCAGGGCCAAAGAATGCCAACACTCTTTTCCATCTCGATTTGCCCACGCGGTTGGTATCCACCGATTTGTGAACGTCGCTTAATGATATTTCAGAATGATGGCGCTTCATAAGGCTTGTACTAAAATATTTTTTGCGGTTTTCTGACTAAAGGTTTGCAAAACCGTATCAATTTCTACTTCTACAGAATTATCAAAGCTGATCTTTTTTTTCAGGGAAAGGATAGTTCCAATTGCAATGTTTTTTTGCCGTAATAGTTCTAAAAGTTTTGCCGATTGGTGATGCACTTTTACCACAAGATAAGATTTGTGCTCTTCGGCATCGGCCAAACTCAGTGCCTGCAGTTCTTCTATTTTCCCCGTAGCATCCGGAATGGGATCACCATGAGGGTCAAAACGGGGATGCCCTAAGAAACTGTCTAACTTTTCAATCAGCTTTTCGCTGCTCACGTGTTCTAATTCTTCTGCTACTTCGTGTACCTCATTCCAGTCGAACCCTAATTTTTGAGACAAAAAATATTCCCAAAGCCGGTGTCTTCTGATGATGTGCAAGGCGATGGATCTACCTCGGTCGGTCAGTTTGCAACCATAGTAAGCCTTGTAATCCACAATTTCTTTTTTCCTTAATTTCTTGAGCATGTCGGTTACCGATGCGGCACTGGTTTTTAAAGAAGCAGCTAATTCGTTGGTATTGATGACTTCCTTTTCACCCTGTAAATGAAAAATGGCTTTAATATAGTTTTCTTCTGTGGCAGAAAAATTAACCATGTATAAAAAATAATTTAGGCAAATCTAAAATATTTCTATTGTATTTCAAAAATAATTGTAAGAACCAAAAACAATTCTTTTATTTGCTGATTAAATGAATGGCTATGAACCGTAAATTTTTCAGCTTCATTGTTATTGTGCTCATTTTATTTTCGGCTTGTAGTGAAAAAGAAAAAGAAGTAAAAAAGGAAGTGGCTACCCTAAAAGAATTTGAAGGGTTGTTTCCCTCTGCCAATTTGCCCCTTGCATTTTCCGACAGCGTACTGGCCTTACCGGATAATGATTCTTTTTTGATTGAAAGCAAGGTGTATCAACGGTTTGTTCCGGACAGTCTGTACCAATCTGTATTTGATACTGCCCATGCAAAAATTTATCCGATAGGAAAGTATGGCAATCCCAAGGAAGAAATTTATCTGTTGGCAAAAGCAGTTTTTAAGAATAAAAAAGCAGTTTTTGTTTCGGCTTTTGATAAAGAAGATCAATATATTGGGGGCATGCCCATCATCACTCAGGGGGTGAGAGACAACAAGGAAGTTTCGGTTTCCATTGATGCAAGATATAATATCATTCGAGAGGTTTCCAGGGTGCAGGGTGGAGGAACCCTCAGTAAAGGCCAGGATGTATATGCCCTGAACCGTGCAGCAAAGACTTTTATGTTGATTATGACCGATTCTTTGGGTCTGGCTGCATCTGAATTGATCAACCCCATTGATACCTTACCAAAAACTGAAAAGTTTTCTGCGGACTATGGTGAGGGCAAAATGAATCTAATATCAGTAAGAGACGGACAAAGGGAAGGAAGGTTTCAGTTTTTTCTGCATTTAGAAAAACAAAATAAAAAATGTATTGGAGAACTGAAGGGGGAAGCTGTATTTACAGGGCCCAATGTAGCAGAATACCGACAGGGGGGCGATCCTTGTGTTTTATTGTTTACCTTTAAGAATAATGCGGTTACCATTACAGAAGTTGAGGGTTGCGGATCCAGAATGGGTGCTTTGGAATGCACCTTTAACGGCACCTATCCTAAAAAGAAAACTGCCAAAAAAATTACAACCGCACCAAAACCAATTGTATCCAAACCAACACCCCGTCGGAAATAGAGCGTTTTTTGGAGTGAAGTAGCCCCATTTAGCTCTTTTTGGGTAGTTTGTCGGTAATAACATAGTATTTTACACCATTAATAAATTCAATGTGCCAGATCCAATCTTTCAGGTTTACGGTGCTTTGCACTTCTGTTAAATAATGCACAGCATCGCCGGTGAATGTGAAACTGGCTTCCAGGATATATCCTTCATTTGTTTCGGAAAACCTGGGTTTTGGATCGTAGTTGGCCGTTCGCATCGTGCTACTTTTAAAAGGTTACAAGAACATTTTTAGCGAAAATTTTCAAGGTTTTCAGGTTCGTTTGCCAAAAAAAGAATGGTTAATGTAGCGGGATTTGGAACCGTATTTTTACGTTGAATCCACCCTAATATACGCACAAATGCGCATAAAAACATCATAATTTTGTAAAAAAAATTGATGTATATATAACGATCTTAAAGACAAAGAATTAAATATATAAAAAAATACACCGGATTGTGAAAACGATGGTTTTTAGTTCGGCTGCAGAACGAAAGGGTATCCGGCAAGCTTGCGGTTTGGTATTGAATATAAAGTTCTTTGGTGTAGTTAAATAAAAAAACGGCCTTTAAGGAGGCCGTTTTGCAGTTTTTTTTACAAAAAATAATTACACTCTTTCAAGCCCGCTGAAAAAGAAATCGCCTTCTATTTTGGCATTTTCATCACTATCGCTTCCGTGCACGGCATTTTCTTCAATAGAAACGGCATACAATTTTCTAATAGTGCCTTCAGCAGCGTTTGCAGGATTGGTAGCGCCAATAAGCTCTCTAAAAGAGGATACGGCATTTTCTTTTTCCAAAATTGCAGCTATAATGGGGCCTCGGCTCATATAGGCTATCAACTCCTGATAAAAGGGTTTTTCTTTATGGATTGCATAAAATTCACCGGCTTTTTCGGGTGTGAGGCGGGTTAATTTCAGGGCTACCAATCCAAAACCCTCCTTTAAAAACCGATCCAGAATAGCGCCGGCATAACCTTTTTCCATGGCATCGGGCTTAATCATTGTAAATGTTCTGTTACTCATATTTATAATATTTTCAATTGGCCTGCAAAGTTAAGTAAACCTTATAACTTAAACTGAGCTAATTTACCTATTTTTGCGCCTCTTTTATGAAACCCATACAGGAATTATACGAAAAATTCGATGCTCCGGCAACAGCCGTGATCACCATGCATCAAAAACCCGATGCCGATGCGATGGGCTCGGCCCTGGCTCTGAACCATTTTTTAAAGAAATTGGGCTTCCAGGTTACCACCATTTCGCCTACCAATTGGGCTGCCTGGTTAAACTGGATGCCCGGGCGCAAACAGGTATTGAATTACGAAAGAGACACGGAAAAAGCCAATCTGATTTTAGAGGAAGCAACCTACTTGTTTTGCCTCGATTTTAATATCTTTCATCGCACAAAAAGATTAGAACCCAAGCTTGCCGAAATTCAATGTACAAAAGTATTAGTAGATCATCACAGAGAGCCTGATGAAGGTGCGTTTGACTATGGAATTAGCGATTTTACGAAGAGTTCCACCTGCGAAATGGTATATGATATTATCGTGGGTTCCGGCAGATCCGATCTGATTGACATGGATATTGCAGCCTGTTTGTACGCCGGAGTGATTGCCGACACCGGTTCCTTCAGGTTTTCATCTACAACACCCTCGGTACATTTTATGGCCGCCGACTTGTTAAACCGGGGCTTAGATGCAGAGGCCGTTCACAGTCATTTATTTGATAACTACTTAGAGAACCGACTTCGGTTTATAGGACATGTGCTTACCCATCGGTTAGATTTTTTCTACGAATACAATACTGCCCTGATTGCAGTGCCCCGACAAGACCTTAAAAAATTTGAAATTAAGACAGGCGATACCGAAGGGGTTGTAAATATTCCACAAACAGTTCAGGATATTAAATTAGTGGGGATGGTGGTGGACAGAGAAGGAGAACGCAAGTGGAGCTTCCGAAGTAAAGGCGATTTTGACTGCAATGCCTTTGCCCGCAAATATTTTAATGGGGGTGGCCATTTCAACGCAGCAGGAGGCTCCAGTGAAGAGTCTATTGAAGAAGCGATTGAAAGTTTTAAAAAAGCATTAAAAGACAACGAACAATTATTACAATAAAAAACAAACAAATGATGAAACAATTACAAATGATCGGGTGGGTGATGTTTGCGGCAATTTTGATGGTTGCCTGTAAGAACGTCCGATACAAAACCACAGAATCTGGCCTTAAATACAAGTTATTTGAAGGAAGCAGCAAAGACTCTACCCATGAGGGAGATGTCTTAAAAATGAACATGATGGTGAAATTGACGGGTCATAAAGACACAGTCATGTGGGAAACCTATGGCAAAATGCCCTATTTTGCAAAAATTCAAGCATTTTCTCCCGATAAAATGCCCTATGCCCCCGATGAATTGTTCCATCTTTTAAAAAAAGGCGATAGTCTTGTAGTGGTAACCTATATTGATTCTGCCATTAAAAAAGGATTAGCACAAGAAGCTCAATTGCCTCCCTATATTAAAAAAGGCGACAAAATCACTTATTATTATAAAGTGTTAGAGGTGTTCAAAAACGACAGCATCGCAAATCTTGACTATGTCAAAGAAATGGAAAAGGATGCGCCTCGCCAGAAAAAGGAAGAAGAAGAGCAAATGAAAAAAATGAGAGATGAACAAGCGACTGCGGTGAAAAAAGAAGAAGCCGAGTTAGAAAAGTCTGGCGAAAAAGCAGCCCAACTGAAACAAATTGAAGACTATCTGGGTAAGAAGCATATTACAGCTACAAAAACCCCGGTAGGTGTTTTTGTGAAAATGGATGAAGTGGGTACTGGCGAACAAA
>JBDHYK010000144.1:0-8085 GCA_039811305.1 Niabella sp. | reverse complement strand
TAATTGCCGATTGGTTATGCTATTATTGTTTAAAATGGGTTCATTTTTTTAGAAAATCAGAACCTTTTTAATGCGAAAAAATCCCGCCTTATTGCGAGATTTTCGTGCCCAGAACAGGAACCGAACTGCATTTATAATAAATTGATTGACAATAATTTATGTAGAATTATTTAAAATTTGGTACAAAATGGTAACAAAATTTGCAGTTTTGGTGTTTTTTGACCTGTTTTGGCCGTGTGGATAACTGCACAAAAAAACCACCGTTCCCGGTGGTTATCTGACTACCTTTATTGTAACATCTTCTGACATCACCCCGGGCGGGTGCATTGGTTCTACTATTATCTTCCCACCGTTTTTATTAGCTTCGTTTATAGCATTCCTAACCTCATCCTCTCCGAGAACCACCAACGCTGTCATGAGGTCGCTAATTCTTTTTTAGGACGGCTCTTTATCAATTCGTCAATATCTTTCATTTGCCTATGAAGGTAAAGAAAACCGCCGTTTGGGTGGTCAATCAATCAATTCATCTTTAATCATTGGTTGCTCATTTGCAAGTTCATCATATTTCAAAGCCTGTTCTTTTTCCCCTCTCCGGTATAACAATGTAGAAATGTGCATGTACCTATTGGCATCTGAAAGCAAATCCATGTACCCGGGTTTCTCGGATAGCGAATATCCGGTTATTTCTTTTATCTCTTTTTCCGTTGGGTTAAAATCATAAATCGTTTTCATAAAATTAAAGATACTAAAAAAGCAGCCCAAAGGCTGCTTATATTGTGATGGCTTCGCGTTTCTTAGGTTTCCCTAAAGCGTCCGGCTTTGTACCCCTGCCATCTGGTGGGCTTCACCCGAATCCCCTCGTTAAAGGTGACCGCCTGTCATTTCAGGTCGATGTAAAATTACAATTTTTAGGCTTCGCTCCCTGCCAGCATTTTCGTCGCTATTTCCAGACGGGATTTTGAAACATTACCCGCAAGTTCAAGGAAATTAATAATCAGTTGGTTTAATATTCCCGCGGTTGTGTCTGAAATTTTATAATAAGTTTCGCCGCCGCCGTCCTCAAAGGATTCTGTCAGTTGTCCGGTAATAGTTCGCCAGTTCCTGCATTCCATTTCATAGAGTGCAAACTCTGAAAACCAAACGTAATGCGAAAGCTCAAAAGCTCCGATAATTGCGCCGTGTGTTACACCGTCAGCACCTTCACTGCAAAGGTCTTCCAGTTCTTCAATGATCCGGGCTTTCTGTTTTTCTGTGTAGTGAAATTTTTGTGTCATAATTATAAATTTTGCATGAAACTACTATCAGAAATGACCGTTTTAAAATGCACTCAAAGCCCGGTGAGTACGAGGTAATCACTTTCATTTTTTTATGTGAGTATGATGTAATCACTTAGCATTTTGCTGAAATTCCAGCTTTAATAAGCGGGGCGCGGCTTTCAACGAAACGCACGCCCCGCAAGGCTTACAGCCTGTTAAGGTTTTGTTAATTAAACCAATTTAACCGCGTCATGGTTGAATTGCAGCGACCCGGTGGGAATGTCATAATCAAATATGGCAGCCTTGCCCGTTTCCCCTGTCCAGAAAACACGGGAAATATCCACACCCGCGTTTATTAAAAGTCGGCGCATCTCTGTTAATGCTCTTTCTGCATCTTTACCCGCTTCAAATAATTGCGCCTGCGCTTCGGATTCAATGCAAGTGGTAAAGTGTTTGTTAACGGCTTCCACGTCGATTACAGGTTGAAGGTCATCACCCAGTCCGATAACATCAAAACCAAAATAAACGTGGTGCATGAGCGTTGAATAACCCAGCGATTGCTCCACCTCGCCCCATGCAGCAAGAAAAGGTTTTACCGCTTCATTTGCAAGCGCAACTGTGTTGCCCTGCATTCCCGGCAGCTTAAATTTAGAAGCATCTTTCCGGGCAATTTCCATGTACTCTCGTTTCGCAGATTGCCCCCCTGTATCACAAAGTTCTTTGAACACATCGACGGAAAAAGGTTTGAGAATTTGCAGGGCGCAATACTCCCGGATAGCGTTATTGATTACCGGAATGGTTTTCTTGTTTAAGTGCAATAAAGCACCGTTTGCGCCTGTTTCATCAAAGGCAACTTGTTTCCCAATACTAATTGTTTCCTTTGTCATGATTGTTATTTTTAAAATGTGAATTTTCGGCTGCCCATTTTTTCACGTCGTCATTTGAAAAAACAACCTGCTTTTGTGTGTCCTCTTTTTCTTCTGTCTTTTTTTGTGGTACGCTAAGCCCTTCCAAACCCTTGTGGATTGGCTCTAAGGATTGTTTAACGCAATCGAGCACAAGCGCGACAAGTTCGCCTTCCGTCATTGTGATTTTGTTCTCCATGATATTTGTTTTTATTGTTTAAAAAATTTTTCGTTATCCTGTATAAAGTGGGGTAAATTCTTGTGTGTTTTAATCCGGTGCTTATTTTCCTGCCACCAGCGTTTGGCGTTTTCATTCATTGCGGAAACTTCGTTGACTGATTTTATTTTAACCTCACGCCCTGCCAATATACCTTCGGTTAGCGGCCCTAACTCTTCAACGCTCATAAGTACGGAAACGCTTGAACACATACACGAGGGATGCCAATTTGTAAAGACAAAATCTTTTGGGTATATCCCTTTTAAACTTTCGCACACGGGGCAATCGCTGTAATTATTTGAACGGCGTATTTCTTGCCCAACCACAAAAGGGAGTTGCTGCCGCCTCTCATGGTCAGCCAGCCGGAATGCCCTGTTAATCTCACTACGCGCCAACCTTTCAGCATTCTTAACAGCCGACCGATATACACCACGACCGGGGTTATATGTTGGCGGCAAAAAGTTGTGAGGGTTCTTTAAGTAACGCTGTAAATGAAGTTTTAATTCATTCGCTGGTGTGCCTTCATTTACAGCCTTTGCAATAAGATACTGCATTTCAGTTTTTGTTTGCTCTGTTATTTTCCAAACGCGGTCAGAAAGCCGTAAGCCGTTTATTTTTCTCTCCGTTAGTTTCGTTAAGGCTTCGGTGTTATGGTTCATAAATGGTTTTATTTTGGCGTCCGGCAGCGTTGGGAAGATTCGCTTAACGCCTGCATCATGCCAACCGTTTTTTTCGCTCCATTCTCGGCAAATGCCTTTTGTGGTCATCTCCCAAATCTTTACAGAAGTAGCTTTTTGAAGCTCTTTAACTTTGGGAAAATTTGGAAACTTAAAAACACCATTTACAATTTTTCCGATTCCCGATTCATACCACAAATACCCCAGCGTAACCAGTGCCCCAGCAAATGCAGTAAGTTCATTGTTTATGTCCCTTACATCGCGCTCAATGCGGTTGTAATGGTTTATTTCGTCCGGGGTGGTATTGAGTTTGACTTTTGCCATTGTTTTATTAAATGTTTTTGACTAAGGGGAGAACTGTTCTCCGCAATTGGGTTTGATAATCAATGTCTTATGAAAATCTGGGACTATTTCGGGGACTAATTTTGAGGTTGTTCAACGTTACCCCCGGATAGCGGAAATAACTGTTCACCTTGCGTTGCTCCAATGCTTCCAGCAGTTGAGGGCGGATAATTTTCTCAAATTCTCTTTTAGTGTAAATCTGTGTAACTTGAAAATCCGCGACATCATTCTCTGTTGCCTTCGCTTCGTAGTCTTGAAGTTGATGCAGCGCGATTTTTTCAGGTGTCAAATCTTCAATAAGAATATTATCGAATGCAAGGGCAGAAAAACGAAAATTATCAAATTTAAAATCAGGGAACTTTTGGAACTGCTCCAGCAGGTCAGCAGGAATAAAGCAGTAATAGCCAGTATTTTTTAAACTCATTGGCAACGCAAATAAATCCTCACCTTTGACCTGTACGCCATTATTGACATACTTATCCCAGTAACAAATTATAACGTCCCAAATCCCGTAAAAAGAGGGTTTGGCGTCATTGGTGGGAACATACGCACCCGGCGGTAACGGCTTTGCTGGTATAATCTCACCCGATGCCACCAAAGACAGATATTTTATTTTTTGTTCGCGCGTCATTTGGAAAGAATTTTATCAATGATGGAATCGAGTTTGCTATCGGATAACCCGGTGAGTTCCACGTCGGCGTCAAGTTCGACGGATTGCAATTTTGGCAAAGCGTAGGAAAGTAATTTTTCTAAGAATGCCAGTTTTTGGGCGGGTGGCAATTTGTTGTAAATCGCTTGCACACCGGGTAAATTCTTATGTAAAAAATCTGTTACGGTTGCTCGCAAATCCTGCGTTGCCTTATCCTTTGCACCGCGCGGTCGCCCTGCGGGGTTGCCTGATTCTCCTTTTTTATATCGCGCCATTTTCTGTAAATTTTCTGTTATTAAGAGGGGTGGTAAATTGATTGTACCAAGTTAGAAAACCTTCCATGTCCTTTGCCACTACGTAAACGCCGCCAGCACCTTCAATCCGGGCTTTCTCCTTGTGCTGCGCTTCACTCATTTTATCAGCGCCGATTTTTATCTCAATAGATACAGCACGCCCGTTAATGATGCAGGCAATGTCCGCCGTGCCGAGGTTAGTTTGCCCCTTAGTCCACTTCATTTGCCCGTTTACCTTTCGCATTATGCCTGTTGAGTTAATCCGGTTTGAATAATGATTATTGAATTTCAAAAAATCACAAATAGCATTGGTAAGGGAGTTGGCTGTCTTGTCGCTGTATCGTTTAGCAGGTACACCAAAGTCGCGGCAAGCCTGAAAATTCTCTTTCATAAAATTTTCTCGCATTTTTTTTATTTGTTTTTGCCAGTCCATAATTTTTTTTGCCATAAAATCTATTTAAAAAGCCTTTTTAAAAAACCTATTTAAAGAACCTATTTAAAGAACCTATTTAAAGTATCTATTTATAGTATCTATTTATAGGTGCTCTATTTGTGCTGTGTTATGTGCTGTGTTAAGTGCTGTATTAAATGCTGTATTCATTGCTGTATTCATTGCTAAACTCTTTCTATAGGTGCTGTTTATGTGCTGTGCTCTAAAAGAAGCTTTTTAGCCTCTATTTTTGCCTCCTTTTTCGATTCAGCCAAACCCTTCAACCTGTTACTTTTCCGCTTCAATTCAGCATGATAAATGAGCCGCTTCAACTCCATAATGAAAGAAATATAAAAGCCTCTCACGTGCTCGCCATAAATTTTTAACCCCCAATTTAATTGCAACTCTTTTTTTAATTTGTCAAGGTGGTAGCGGCTTTGATACTTTCTCACCCATTCCGGTAAATCCTCGCTGATATTTGAATTACCCGCCATTCTTGCCAATAAATAAGCGTTGGTACATTTAATGAACGGCTTTGATTGGAGTATTGACCTAAGGGCAGCAAATCCTAAAAAACAATCTATCTCAAAATCTGATTTGTAATTATTGTAAAAATCAAAAATGATGTCTTTGCTTACAGATGTTTTAGGAGCATTGACAGGCGTTTGGCTAAATATTTCATTGCCCAACTGAACAGCTTTTCCCAAATTACCAAAGGTCATTTTCATTTTACTTTGTGCCTGTTCCGGTGATAGGTCAAAACGTTTAATGTTATCGACTAAACAGTAATACACGACTGCGTCAAGTGTTTCAACGATGTTATATTTTGCATCTTTCAGGAGCATGACCGGAAAGGTGAGATAAATAGCTTTTTCATTCATTACAACCGCTTATGAATGTGTAGTTACATAAGTAGCAGCATCGTTTTTGCTTTCATCAATTGTCTTTTTCGGCTTGCTCAATAGCCAGTCTTGCAGAACATACAAATCATAAAAACATTTCCCGTTGAGGGGTTTACTAACTCCGGGTATCACACCAGCAGCATTTAATTTGTCAAAATAGCTTTCCTTGAATCCTGTCATTTTTAGGGCATCCTGTTTTGTTCCAACTCTGTTTATAATTTGTTCCATTTTTTTTGAAATTTTTTGAATAAAATAATAATAGCGCTACGTGTTAACGGAAACAAAACTATCATTGAAGTAAGCCTATATCCAAAAAAAAAGAGCGACATTTATTGTCGCTCAATGTCGCCGATATTAATTGAAACTCTTTGCTGGTAAGGGTTTCAGGGTTTATTTTAATGTCGCCATTTTTATCATTTCATCAATTTCATTATACCCGCCTTTCTTATTATTTGGATTTAAATTCACATTGAACATTAACCCCGTTTCTTTGTATGGGCACTTTCCATCACTTCGTATTTGCTCAATCAAATACACCAGCATTGTTTTAGGTTTAAGCCATTTCATACCGCCCTGCATAAGGTGGAAGCTGGTAGCGTCTACCTTTCTTATATAACCGTTATCAGCAAGAATCCGCCCCAACCTTTTTAATGTATCGCTATCAAATTTTAATTCAGTATTTTGTTCCGCTATCGTTGGAGCAAATATTTTTTCCAGCATTTTCAAAAAATCCTCGTTGCTTAATTCGTTATTACTAACCATATCAAAAGCGTGTACCAGCAGTTGCGCGTGGTCAGGATTACCGCCGTCTAAAAACAATTCTGCTTTGAGTTGCCGCAATCTTTTTTCATCAGACAATTCAATAGCACGCATAACGCGAGAGATTGAGGCTTCGGCTTCATTCTCGCCCCTTTCTTTCGCTTGTTTCAAAAATCCCTCAATTACTTTCCGGTACATAATCGGATTTTTCACGTATTCGTTCATTACAAAACTTTCAAATTGTGCGCTCATAAATCAATATTTAATTTGTCAGTAGCTTTTATTTTCATCTCCTCGGCTGCTCTTACGTAAGTTTGGGTATGGCGCAAACTTGTGTGCCCTAATAACTTACTGGTAGTTAGTACATCGGTTTCTGTGAAAATTAAATTTGTTCCAAAGGAGTGGCGCAGGTTATGCCATGTAATTTTTTTATCAATCCCGGCACGCTTTACCCACGCCTTCAAAGTTTTGTTAGCTCCATTGGCTGTAGGTAAATCAAATACGTTAACATTGGGCTGCTGTTTCTCTCCTAACAGTTTTAATGCAGAATCATTTAAGGGAACACTTACGTTTTCATCGGTCTTTGATTGAGAGAGCGACAAATTTTTGTTTGTAACGTCAATATGCTGCCATTTCAGCGATTTTACATCAATCCAACGTAAACCACTCATTACACAAAACAGGGCTGCATTTCGCACCTGTTGGCTTTGTGAAGGGGTTGCAGCTAATACCTTTATTTCATCAAGGGTTAGAATATCTTTTTTGGCAGCCTTACCCCTTGGTTTCTTTTCAACAAAATCAAAAACATTTTCTTTCATAAGCCTGCGTTTATACGCCTGCCTTATAGCTTTTTTGAACCGGGAATAATAAGAGCTTGCACCTTCGCCTCTACTGCTTTCGTTTAAGTAGTCGATATACCCCTCAATGATAGGCGCATTAAGGTTTCCGAAGGTGGTAGAACCTGCTTTATTAATTGTCAGCAGATAATCGCGGAAACGGTTTACAGCCCCCTGCATGTTACGTTTGTCCTTTTTCTTATAGCTGTCAACATATGATTGCAGCCATGCCAGTACATCAGTTTTTTTTCCGGCATCAGATACCATGCTGTAACCGTTCGCCTCTAATTCTGCGGCCCGAGCTACCCGGATAGCTTCCGCCTGTCTTAGCAAATCCTTATTCATTTCCCGTGCAAGCGGTGTGGACGGCTTTGATAACTTTAAATGTTTCAGGGTTTCAACGACCCGTTGCCCGTTGTGGTAAATGTCCAGCCTTAGCATGGTCGTACCATCTTTGTTTGGTCTTTTGCGAAGTATTACACTCATTTTGCGTTTTGTTTACTTTTATTGACAAATGTAACACTTTAATAGATAGGTTTGAAATTTATTATAAATCGTGTATCTAATTTGATACAAAACAGTAACAAATTTTTGTACCGCGAAGGAAAACGAGAGTTAACGAAAGTCTGTAAAATCTATGAAATATAGTCTAAACGCGCATTTCAGGGCATAAAAAAACCCCACGAAATGTGGGGTTAAGTGCCCAGAACAGGAATCGAACCTGCACATCCTTGCGGACACCAGATTTTGAGTCTGGCGCGTCTACCAATTCCGCCATCTGGGCTGTGGGGGTGCAATATTACAAAGTTTTAGTGGAAT
>JBDHYK010000143.1:0-8122 GCA_039811305.1 Niabella sp. | reverse complement strand
CCACTTCATATCCAAATAGAGCTGTTCTAATTGTCCTTTTTCTATGGCCAGTTCTAAAAGGGCTTTTGCGTATCGGGAAGCTAAACGAGGGTTTGGCATTTTTTTATTTAATTTTTACCAGTCAGATTACAGAGTTACGGAACCGGTTCCAGCTTTCGAATAGAAAATTTTAATTAAACTTAATGGCATCTACCATTTTATTAATGTAATCTTCCTGTTTATTACCAGCAGAGAGCTCTTGTTTTAAAATCTTCTCGCTCACTTCTATTACTAATTTTCCCACCTCATTTTTCACATCGGTGATGGCGGCCATTTTTTGTGCTTCAATAGCCAATTGGGAGTCAGCAATAATTTTTCCGGCTTCAATTTTGGCCTGATCTTTTGCTTCGCTGATAATTTTTTCCTTGGTTTCGCGGGCTTCCTTCATCAATTGTGCTCGTTCTTCTCTTGCTTTGGCCAGTAAAGCCTCATTTTCGTTTTGCAACTGAGCCATTTCTGCTTTTATTTTTTCTGCCTGAGCAATGGCTCCTTCGATATTTTTCTCACGCTCATTTAGCATATTGATGATGGGTTTCCAGGCATACTTAGCCAATACCAAAAGCAGTATCAGGAAAATAATCAGCCCCCAGAAAAAATATCCGAGATCGGGAATCAGCAAATCCATGGTTTCTAATTTACTTTTTTTATAAAGCGTTTCACCCAACTGATTGGTGAAACTATTCGTTTTTTTGTTTAAAATACTGTACCCGCCGCCCTTTGCTTTGGATACAGTAATTTTTTTTCGTTGGACAACTTTTTGTATTGCCCCGGGCTCAGCTTACTTTAGTACTGCCAGTAAGCCTGCAATTACAGCAAAAAGGGCAACGCCCTCAATGAGTGCTGCAGTCAAAATCATAGCCCCACGAATGTCGTTTGCCGCTTCGGGCTGGCGGGCAATCCCTTCGGTAGCGCCTTTACCAATCTGGCCAATACCAATACCTGCACCAATAGCAGCTAAACCGGCTCCAATAGCCCCACCAAAGTGAGACCAGCTTGAAACCACTTCGGTTTGTAATAAAACATTCAATAAATCCATGTGTCTGTTTTTATGTTAATTAAAAAATTATACTTGTTGTTGATTGCAATACCTTCCTGCAAACCCCTTCTAATGAGTGATAATGTCTTCGTCGTAATGATGATCACCGATGGCACCACTGATAAACACAGCAGTTAATGCCGTAAAAATATAGGCCTGAATAAACGCTACCAGAATTTCAATAAGATAAATAAATACCGAAAACGCTATAGATATGGGAGAAAAAGCCCAGCCGGCACCGGTATTCATTTCGCCAAAAATAAAGATCAGGCTGATAAAGCTTAAAATGATGATATGCCCGGCAGTCATGTTCGCAAACAAACGGACAATCAAGGCAAAAGGTTTGGTAAATACGCCCAGCAGCTCTACGGGCAACATGATAAGTTTTACGGGCAATGGAACCCCCGGGAACCAGAAAATATGCTGCCAGTAATGCTTATTGGTGCTGAACAGGATCACAAAAAACGAAACAATTCCCAGCATGGCCGTAAAGGCGATATTGCCGCTCACATTGGCTGCACCCGGTAACAATCCAAAAAGATTATTGATTAAAATGAAAAAAAACAAAGTAAGCAGGTAGGGAAAATAACGTTGATATTTTGGCCCCAGTGAGGGTTTGGCTATATCATCTCTGATGAAGGTGATCACCGGCTCAAGCGCGTTTTGCCAGCCTTTGGGTGCCGAAGTAACTCCCTGCCCCTTTTTGTAGCTACGCACCATAGAGGTAAGCAACCATATTAATACCAACGATGCCAGCATCATTTGTGCCACGTTCTTGGTGATGCTAAAATCGTAAACCTTCACTCCGGGTTCAAGGGGTACCACCTTTTCGTGTTCGAGTTTATAGCCCTTGTAATCGGCTTCGCCGTGATGAAATTTTGACGACATAAAAACATCCAGACCCTTTTGGGGCGAATACAAAATAACCGGTAGCGGAATGTTTGCGCTAAAAATGGTAGCTCCCGATTTGTCTTTCAAATCAAAAAAATGAAAGGAATGTGCATCGGCTATATGGTGTAAAATGGTAGCACCAGGCTCAAATTTGTCGGACTTGCCAGCTTCTGAAGCATGGCTAACGTTCACAAATAGCACTAAAATAAGGCTTAAAGCCACTATTGCAAAGGATTTGAACCGATTTACACCCATTTTTACCCGAAATTTGGCGCAAAGATAAGGTTAGGCTTCCAAACTCGTGTATTTTCAGAGCAGGATTTTGTGGTTCCATGTCATAATTTTTAGGCTTCGACCCTGTAGGCTGGCCCGGGCGCTGCCGAACACCTGTTTTTGAATAAGCTCAGGCAATCTCCTGTTTCCTAAACTGCATTCTGTGCAAACGGGCATAAAAGCCATTTTTTGCTAAAAGTTCCTCATGAGAACCAGCCTCTACCAGCACGCCTTTGTCTAATACCAATATAATATCTGCACGCCGAATGGTGCTCAGGCGGTGCGCAATAATGATTGAAGTACGGTCTTTCACCAAGGTGTCAATAGCTTTTTGTATCAAGAGTTCGCTCTCAGAATCCACAGAAGAGGTAGCCTCGTCTAAGATAAGAATAGAAGGATCGTATAAAAGCGCGCGGATAAACGAGAGTAACTGACGCTGACCTAAAGACAAAGTGGCGCCCCGCTCCATCACGTTATAGTCGTAACCCTGGGGTAGTTTCATGATGAAATCATGCATTTCCAACATTTTTGCTGCCGCTATCACACGATCCTTGCCGATATCGGGGTTGCGCAAAGTAATATTTTCGAGTACAGAACCCGAAAAAAGAAACACATCCTGCAATACCACTCCAATATTTTCCCGCAAATAATGCGGAGAAAGCCGATTAATATCTTTCCCATCAATTTTTATACATCCCTTTTGAATATTGTACATTCTATTTAGCAAACTGATAATGGTGGTTTTGCCACTGCCGGTATGGCCAACAATAGCGACGGTTTGCCCGGCGCGAATTTGAAAACTTACGTCTTTAAGCACCCAGTTTTCCTGAGCGTACGCAAACCAAACGGACTCAAACTCAATATTGCCTTTCATACGCCCCTGCGTTTGCAGATACCCTGTAGCAGGCGTTCGTTCTTCATCGGTATTATCTAAAATTGTAAAAACCCTGTCTGCTGCAATCACGCCCATTTGTACGGTGTTGAACTTATCTGCCAGCATACGAAGGGGCCGGAAAAGCAGGTTCAAACACATAATGAAGGCTACAATAATCCCCTCCTGTCCCTGGTGCAGATCCAATGCCTGCTTTGCGGAATGCCAGATAATAAGACCAATAGAAAGCGCTAAAATAATTTCTATAACAGGGAAAAACACCGAATAAGCAAAAATGGATTGAATATTGGCGTTCCGGTGCTGTTTATTAATTGCTTTGAACTTGCTAAACTCCCGCTGCTCTGCCACAAAAGCCTGCACCACGCTCATCCCTGTCAGATGTTCCTGTACAAACGCGTTTAAGGCTGCCACAGCATTTCTCACTTTCAAAAAAGATTTATTAATGCTTTCTTTGAAATAATAAGTAGCAATAATCATGATGGGGAAGGGAATAAGCGAAATAAATGTCAGTTTCCAATCTACCCAAAACATATAAGCCAGTACACAAATGATAGAAAGGATATCGGCAATGATAGGGATCAGCCCATCGGAAAAAATATCGTTAATGGATTCAATATCATTTACTGTGCGGGTGGTAAGCGTACCGATAGGTGTTTTATCGAATTGCCGAAGGTTCAGCCCTAAAATCTTTTTATACACTGATATCCGAATATCTTTAATAACGGCCTGACCTAACCAGGCCATTGTAAACGAAAACACAAAGCGCATCAGGGTTTCAATGAGGATAATTCCTAACTGTATCACTGTAATATAAACCACCATTCGGGCCAACGACTGTGAAATATATTGATCCACGGTAAGTTGTATCAGCATGGGGCGCAGGGGTGTAATTACGGCCAGTAAAAGACCCAGAGCAACCGATAAGTAAAATTTTTTCTTATACGGGGCTGTATAATCAAAAATCCGTTTTAATTTAGAAATATTGAAAAAACTACGTTTGCTTTCGGGCATAGACTTGCAAGGTACTTAAAGTTTCGTTTTTTTTACAGAGAATATTTTCCTGCTTCTCCAAAACTTCGAGCTTTGGGACCGGGTATTTCCAACAAGGGACGCGCATTGAATCATAACACATTATAAAATTTCGGGGAAAATCAAGCGCTAAAAAATAATCGAAAAAGGGCAGTGAACCCAATCCTATAGCTCCTCTCTTTTTGTTAAGGATGGCAGGTCGGATATAGGGTTATTTTATTTTTCATTAGTTGGAGGAAATTCCGTTTGGTTGGCATCGCCCTTCAGTTTATTGAACCAGTCGGTCATCATTTTCAAAATTTCGGGGGCGATGGTTTCTTCCAGAAAAATATTCTCACTATAGGAGCAGGTAACACATTTTTGAAGGCTATGGTTAATTCCTGGCAAAACAAGTGCAGAACTATTCTTGTTACCGGTTTTTTGTAAAGCCCGAGTCATGGCATCAATATTTTCGGTGGCATTTATTTGCAAATCCTTTTCTCCGGTGAGTGCCAGCACCGGTATCCGTAGCTTTGACAATGTAAGAGCCGGGTCGTAGTTCAATAAAAAGCTCATTCTTGGCGAGAGGGTGGCAGGATTCAGCGTTTTAAAAACAATATTGGTATCCTTAAAAATTTCAGGAACCGGCTTGTCTTTCCATTTTTCCTGTTGCTGACTTAGTATCTGATAGTACAATATTTTCTTCCATGCTACCGCCGGGGTAGCAAGTAAGATCAGGAACTTTACGGAACTATCTTTCAGGGCTATTTGTGGTGCAACTAAGCCCCCCTCGCTATGGCCTATCAGTCCTATCTGATTTGAATCAATCTGAGGTTGTTGTTTTACAAAGCGCAAGGCCGCTTCTGCTTCTTGCACCAAATCGGGGAGCTTTAGGTTTTCGGGGTTTAAAGCGGGGTTTCGCAAACCTCTGCTGTCCTTTCTAAAGACTGCATACCCGTTTCGGGTCAGGTAATCGGCCATTACCGTAAAAAGTTCATGGGCTCCTTCGGAGTAGTTTTTGTCGTGCTTGCCACTTCCAGGAAGCAGCAGGATCGCCGGGAAGTTTTTCTCGGGCGAAGCAGGATCTGCCGCAGGCACCGTGAGCACGCCCTGGTAGCTTTCGCGGGTAGCTGTGTCGTAATAAGATAGCTCGTGGTTCTTGTATGGGAAGGGGGGCTCCGGTGTTTGAGGCCGTTTAAGGTCTGGAATCTTCTGCACCCTTCGCAGATGGATTTTTGCCGTTACATCGGGTTGCGTACTGTTGTAGGTACCGGTAATCGTTGTGTCATTCACCATCCGGGCCCGAATCCAAAACCTGTTTCTCCAGGATAAAAATAGCGAAGGTGGGGTAATGATTACGCTGTCAAACCGAGCCGTTTTACCCAATCCAAAAAACTCCGGAATAGCAATACTGGCAGCCTCTTCCCCCTCCTCTCTGAAAAAATTAAGAACCACCCGGGCCTTGCCGGCATGGGTTTCGGCAGTACCCAGCCAATGCCCCGAAAGATCCTGGGCGCGTGCCCATCCCAAACTACTTAACAATAAAGAAAGACTCAAAAAACCAGAAAATCGAAGTTTCATACAAAGCGAAGATAAACTTTGACTTGGAAACCTTGCACAAATTGGTTGTGTGGCGATTGGGATTGGAATAACAAGATTAGCAGGAAAAAACAGTAATTTTGGCAGAATAACGTAGCAATAGAAAAAGATTTAAAAACAAAATACAACAATCCTCTGGCATTTCAATTACATAATCATTTCTCGCCGGCTGGCGATCAGCCTCAAGCCATTAAAGAATTAACCGAAGGTGTTCTCCGTGGCGATAGATACCAAACGCTATTAGGTGTTACGGGCAGCGGCAAAACGTTTACGATGGCCAATGTGATCCAGAACACCCAAAAGCCCACATTGATTATAACACACAACAAAACGCTGGTTGCGCAGTTATATGGTGAGTTTCGGCAGTTTTTTCCCGTAAATGCTGTGGAGTATTTTGTTAGCTATTACGACTACTATCAGCCGGAAGCCTATATGCCGGTCAGCGATATTTATATCGAAAAAGACTTATCTATTAATGAGGAGCTGGACAAACTGCGCTTGCGTGCCACCACCAGTTTGTTAAGTGGCAGGCGGGATATTATTATAGTGGCTTCTGTAAGTTGTATTTACGGCATGGGCAATCCTGCGGATTATGAAAGCGGTATTATCCGAATCGAAAGGGGGCAAATCATCTCCCGGCAGGGTTTTTTGCACGCATTAGTCAACTCATTATATTCTCGAACAACGCTGGAGTTTAGCCGTGGCACTTTTCGAGTAAAAGGAGATACCGTGGATATTAATCTGCCCTATTTGGATACCGGCTACCGAATTACATTTTTTGGTGATGAAATAGAAACGATTGAAAGTATTGACGTAGTAACAAACAAACGGCTTGAAAAAATGGAGCACGCGGCCATCTTTCCGGCCAATCTTTACGTGGCGCCCAAAGACCAGTTGCAACGGGTCATTTATGAAATTCAGGACGAGCTACAGGCGCAAATTAGCTATTTTAAAGCTCAAGACCGGCCCCTTGAAGCGCAGCGCGTAAAAGAGAGGGTGGAATATGATATTGAAATGATACGCGAGCTGGGGTACTGTAATGGCATTGAAAACTATTCTCGTTTTTTTGACCGTCGGCGTCCCGGCACCCGGCCCTTTTGCTTATTAGACTATTTTCCGAAAGATTACCTGACCTTTATAGACGAAAGCCATCAGACCATGCCACAGATCAGCGGAATGTATGGTGGCGACCGCAGTCGGAAACTGGTTTTGGTAGATTACGGCTTCAGGTTGCCATCGGCTTTGGACAACCGCCCTCTCAACTTTCACGAATTTGAAAACCTTCAAAACCAGATGATCTTTGTTTCGGCTACGCCGGATAAATACGAACTACAAAAAAGCGAGGGAGTGGTGGTAGAGCAGGTGGTACGCCCAACCGGCCTGTTAGACCCCCCGATTGAGGTGCGTCCGAGCGTTAACCAAATTGATGACTTGTTAGACGAAATAGATAAACGGGTTCAAAAAGGTGATCGGGTGCTTGTAACTACCCTCACCAAACGCATGGCAGAGGAAATGGACAAATACCTCCATCGAATAAAAATCAAATCCAAGTATATCCATAGTGATGTGGACACCCTGGAACGCGTGGAAATATTGCGTCAATTACGTTTAGGCGAAATAGATGTGTTGGTAGGGGTGAATCTTTTACGAGAAGGATTAGACCTGCCCGAAGTAAGCCTGGTTGCGATTCTTGATGCCGACAAAGAAGGTTTTTTACGAAACGAAAAGTCGCTGACCCAAACGGCGGGCCGCGCCGCCCGTAATGTGGACGGATTAGTGATTTTTTATGCAGATAGGATGACCGGAAGTATGCAACGCACGATTGACGAAACCTACCGCAGGCGCGAAAAACAAATTGCTTATAATACGCTGCACCAGATAACACCTCGGACGATTCAGAAATCGAAAGAAGACGTATTTAAACAAACCTCAGTGCTGGACATTAAAGGTTTTAACGAAAAAGACGCCAATGCCATCGCTTTTGACGAAAGTCCGGTAACTGTTGCCGCAGAAGCTCCGGGCGAGTATAAAACCATCCCCAAAATAGAAAAAGCAATTGCCGCTACAAAAAAAAGCATGGAAAAAGCGGCTAAAAATCTCGATTTCATGGAGGCCGCCCGCCTGCGCGATGAAATGTTTCACTTGCAAAAAATATTAAAAGAAATGAAATAAGAGGCGTTATAACTGGTTTCGCCCCGCTATTGGATAAAGAAACCATTCAGATTTTCTGAAAAATTTCTCCGGCACCGCTGGCCGTGGCATTTAACCCACATTGCAGCAAAACGATCCCATTTGTTAAAAACAAGTTAAAACATGGTGGTCTAAACATGAAGAAACAAGTCGTAGATTGTGTCAGCATCGTATAAACGCTTTCAAAACAAAAT
>JBDHYK010000142.1:0-8131 GCA_039811305.1 Niabella sp. | reverse complement strand
CACTCGTTTTGCATATTTGCAATTCGTTTGGCAGCCTTACAAAAAAGATGCCTGCAGCAAACAGTAACCCTTGTTGCATGTTTCTTGTTAAAATGTGAAGATGGGAAGCAGCCACGGCGAAAAAATGAGCAGTAGGAGAGGGATTCCTCTATTCGTAGTACCTTTAAACCGTAAGTATATAAATCTTAAATAAAGTATTATGTTTTTTCAACACGTGTATGATACAAGTTTAGCGCAGGGCAGCTATGTAATTGGTTGTCAGGCAACCGGTGAAGCCATTGTGATTGACGCACAAAGAGATATTGACGTTTATTTGAAAATAGCGAAGAAAAATCAGCTAAAGATTACCCATATTACCGAAACACATATTCACGCCGATTTTTTATGCGGCTCCAGAGAACTGGCTGCAGTAACGGGTGCAAAAATGTACCTTTCCAACGAGGGCGGAAAGGACTGGCAATATGAGTTTGACCATGTAGGCGTAAAAGATGGCGATATCATAAAAGTGGGCAATTTAACTTTTGAAGTATTCCATACACCGGGTCATACACCCGAGAGCATTAGTTTTTTACTTACCGATGTGCCTGCAAGTAAAGAACCCGTGATGTTTTTTACAGGAGATTTTGTTTTTGTAGGCGATATTGGCCGCCCCGATCTTTTGGAAAAAGCAGCAGGCATTATGGGTACCAAGGAGCTGGGTGCCCAACAAATGTTCCAGTCTCTGAAACGTTTTGCAGCCCTGCCCGATTTTGTTCAGGTTTGGTCGGCACACGGGGCAGGATCGGCCTGTGGAAAAGCCTTAGGTGCGGTTCCAAGCTCTACCGTCGGCTACGAAAAAATACGAAACTGGGCGTTTCAGTTTGGAAATAATGAGGGCGATTTTGTAAATAGCCTGCTGGCAGATCAACCCGAACCTCCTAAGTACTTTGCCATGATGAAACACCTTAATAAAGTGCAGCGACCTTTGTTGGTGGAGGTTCCTAAACACCCTAAACTTTCAAACGAGCAGTTTTTGGCAGCTTACGATAAAGGCATGAAAGTGATTGATACTCGTAATAAAGTGGATTTCGCCAAAGGATTTTTGCCCGAAAGCCTGAATATTCAGGGGAATAATTCTTTTTCTACCTGGTGTGGTTGGCTATTGAACTACGAGGAAGAATTTATACTGATTGCTGATGACGACCAGATGGAAGATCTGACCCGAAAATTAATGCGTATTGGTTTGGACAATATATATGGGTATATTTCTGATGTGAACGATTTGGGCGTAGAACTTCAAACCGTGGAGCTCATCGGCATCAACGAGTTTAAAACCTATATCGGCGATGCAGATACTCAAATTATTGATGTGCGCGGATTGACCGAATATAATGCCGGGCATATTGAAAGTGCCCAACACCAGTTTGTGGGCACACTCACCGAAAACTTAGATCGGATTCAACGCGATAAGAAGATTATAGTGCATTGTCAGGCCGGAGACCGGTCGGCGCTGGCCTGTTCCATCCTAAAGCGACACGGTTTTGGTTCTGTAAAAAATTATTTGGGAGGTATGGCAGATTGGCTTGCTCATAAAGAACCCGTACAGGTGCCCGAGATGGCAAATATAGTAGAAGCGTAAACCTGTTTCTTATCTGATGTTTTAGCGATTGTCCGTTTTCGTTACTGCGTTTTTGCTGCTGTTTTTGTTTTTAACAGACTTTTGAGTTGAAAAGGAAACTCAGTTTTGCGGATATTTTATAGTTATGGGCAATGCTATTTAACGACAGTGCAAACGTGACACAGACGGACTTAAACCAGGCAGACAATAGGATTTATTGAGATTCAATGAGTATTTTTGTTTGCCTGAATGAATGAATCCTTTGCAAACAATTATGAATCAGATTTAATGAATAATGGCAAACCGGGATTTATATAAAAACAAATATCGTTCACCATCCGCCCGTGCCCAATGGTGGAATTACGGTTGGAACGGCGCCTATTTTATTACGATCTGTACCCAAAACAGGGAACATTATTTTGGTGAAATCCAAAATGGCAAAATGGTTTTATCGCCAATGGGTGTCATTGCCGATATTTTATGGTATGAAATACCCAATCATACGAAATTTATTGAATTAGGCGATTTTGTGGTCATGCCCAATCATATCCACGGGATATTGATTATTGACAAACCAGATGATATAATTGATGGAGCATTGCCTGATAATGGGGCATTGCCCGATAATGGGGCATTGCCCGTACGGACGTTGCATGCAACGTCCCCACAATCCCCCAAAAATCAAAAAATGTCGGATATTTCCCCGAAATCAAAAACCGTTTCTTCCATAATTCGTTCCTATAAATCTGCCGTTACCTTTCATGGTAACCGTTTAGGATTAAATAGTGGTTGGCAGTCTCGGTTTCATGATCACATTATCCGGGATGATGCAGAATATCAACGCATTTCAGATTATATTATATCCAATCCTAAAAATTGGGGGAAAGACAAATTCCATTAAATAATGCGTTCGGAATACGATAATATAAAATACTGGGTACTAATTTTTTTTGCTTGTTTTATAAAATAATCGTCCAAATTATTTTCCCATTAATTCTTTTGCTTTAGTATATAAGCGGTAGTTTTACCTTGCCCGATTTTTTCAATATACGCCTTTTGTAAAAGCTCGTATAGCGTTCGCTCTACTGTGGTTTGGCTAATGTCGGGGCAAAGTGCAAGTATTTCGGATTTGGTAGTTTTGCCTGTTTTTTTATCAAATAGGGCTTTTATCCTTTCCGCTTTTGACAAGTTGCGGTACTGCAAGTGTTCGATACGGTCTTGAAATTCTTTGTAAGCCTTGATGGTTACACCCAAATAATAACGCAGAAACGGCAAATAATCACTCGTTGATTCGTGCCAAGCGTATGAACTTTCTTGCAATGCCTCGTAATAGGTCTCTTTGCTTTTTTCTATCAAGGATTCCATACTGATATACTTACCCACTATGTATCCGCTTCTATATAGCAGCATAAGGGTAAGCAATCGGCTCATTCTCCCGTTACCATCATTAAAAGGGTGTATGCACAAAAAATCAAGCACAAACATAGGAATGAGTAATAATGGGTCATAAGTACCTTCGGCTATGGCTTGGTTAAAGTTAGTACACAAGTTTTCCATCGCCTCTGATGTGTGAAATGCAGCAACCGGTATAAACCTTGCTTTTTTCTTGCCTTGTCCATCAGTTTCAGCAATAATGTTATCGCTGTTTTTGTATCTTCCTCCTACTGCCGAATGGCTAAAAGTGTATAAATCTCTGTGTAGTTGTAAGATAAAATTAGAGCTAGCATTGATATATTCGTAGTTTTCGTGAATAGTGGTAAGCACTTCTCGGTAGCCTGCAATTTCTTCTTCAGAACGGTTTCTAGGTTCAGATTTTTCTTTTACAATAGCTACCAAACGCTCATCTGAAGTAAAAATTCCTTCAATACGGTTGGAGGCTTTGGTGCTTTGTATTTTTGCCACTTCAAGCAGTGCAGTCAATACATCAGCCTTGCTTTCTATATAGAGTTCTTGCTTGCCTTTATATTCGTGCAATAGCGTGAGCAGTTTCACAATTTCGGGTACAAGCAGTTGTCTTGGCTTTTCTTGGTAATCAAATAGATGCATACCTTTTAATAATTGAAACAAAGATACTTCTTTCTGCCTCATCTTGCAAAATATTGCACCATAAATATAGTTTATGATGCAGAAAGCGTATGAATGAGGTAGTATTTTTGCTTTTTACAACGTCTATTCCATCTCTAATTCTTTATAGGTTGCTGTGATTGACACAAGCTTTGAAATGAATTTCTAAAGATAACTATCGCCAAACAATCTAAGGTATTACCCCGTTTTTTTGTTTTAGTAAAATGTATAGAACAATTTTTATTTAAAACAAAAAAACAATTATGATTTACGGCTACATCCGCGTCAGCACCGACAAGCAAACAGTAGAAAACCAACGCTACGAAATCAACAATTTTTGCGAGAACAAAACCTTAGTGGTTCACAAATGGATAGAAGAAACCATCTCAGGAGCTAAACAAGTAGAAGAACGCAAGCTCGGTAAGCTACTCCGCAAAATGAAGAAAGATGACATTCTTATCTGTTCGGAACTCTCTTGCCTTGGCAGGAACCTGCTAATGATTATGGGTATTCTCAACGAATGTATGAATCGTGATATTCAGGTTTGGACTATCAAGGACAATTACCGCCTGGGCAGCAAGTTCCAAACCATTAGTCGCTCAGTTTTTTTATATCATCAGCGATCCGGCTGATGTACAGAAATTGATCCACAATAGGTTTGTATTCAATTAAAACAGTTTTTGTTTCGGTCTCGGTAAGGCCCAACAGCAACTCATTGCTTCGTTTATCTACTAATTTCTGCATGTCTTTTTTTAGCCCGCTTAAGGAATGTTTTTCTAAGGGCATGATTTCTTTATCCTCAAGATGGTGGATGGCAGCGGCCAGTTGGTCTTCAATGGCAGCCGCTACCGGCGCCAGGTGCTGAGAAGCGTATTTTTTGGCATGTTTCTGAGCAAAATCGGCCAGGGATACAATATGCGAGTTGAGCATATTCACCAGCACTGTGAACTGATGCAGGAGTTTTATATTCTGTTGTTTGTTTTTGGGCTCATTCAACATTCGCGTAAAGCCCCCCGATAAGTTGGCCTGTGCCACAAAGGCTTCTTTACGACGGAGCCGGTAGGTCAAATCATCCATCATCCCATTCGTGAGTGATGCAGCTACAATGGAAAAATAGGCTGAGGATTTTTTCAGAGCCGTTTGCATATAGTTTTTGATTGCATCTTTCTCCCAGGAAGGGGCAAGAATGTAGGTGGCAATAAAGGCAATCACCGATCCCACCAGGGTATCTACCACCCTGTTTTCCAACACTTCCAGAATGTTTCGGGGATCCAGCATAAAAAAGAACAGGATCAGGTAGGTGGTCATGAAAATTACGCCTAAAAAATAATTTGTGCGAATAAAGCTGTACGTGAGCAGCATCAACACCAGCAGTATGGCAAACAGGCCGGTTTTTGCAGTAATTACGAACAAAAAAGCCGCCCCTAAGAGTGCACCAAGAATTGTGCCTCCCAAACGAGCCCAGTTTCTTTGTTTAGACAGGCTGTAACTGGGTTTTAAAATCACCAGTATCGTAAGCAATACCCAGTAACTGTGCCCCATGTGTAAGGTTTTCGCAATCAAATAACCGGCGGTACAGGCTATAGAAACCCGTAGGGAATGACGGAAGGTTGCAGATCTTATAGAAAAATTCTCAAATAATAACTGTTTGTTCATCCGGGCAGGGGTTACAAAATCATCGTAATTATCTGCAAGTTTGTAATTTTTAATTCGTTTTTTATCATACTGGGTGTAATGGTGCAGGGTGTAAATACGGGTAGCCGTATCCTCAAGCATTTGCATCACCTTGCGCATATTTATTAGTGGCTCAATAGTTTGAGGGCTTCTGTTTTCATCAATAAAAAGCTCAAAATCAGATCTTAGCTTTTGCAAGGAAGCCTTAAAGTTTTTTGACAGTTTTGAAGGTTGTGCTGTTTGTACGGCCAGGCCGATCTGGTGCAGCTCGTCCGACATTTCTAAAATAAACTGCTGAAATTTTTGTAATATACCTTTCCCGTCAAAACTTTTGTGCATGGATTGGTAATTGTAAGCGGTTCCGGTAGCTTTTTCAAAAAGGTCAATGGTTTCAATTAATAGGATCAGTACGGTTCTGCTGGTTGTTGTGGACTGCCTGATGATGCTACGACTTTTAAAAATCATTTCGCGAAGCATTTCCTGCTTTTCATGAATGGTTTGTTGAAGCTGGAGCACATTGGCGAAAATGCTGTCGTAGTCCCGATGGGTTTCGTAAAAACCCGCTCGTGCAGCCAGATAATCTCCGATTTGAAAAATATACTCACCCAGGGCTTGTTGTATGATGCGGTAAGGCCTTATTTGAAACAGTGCAAAACTCAGAAGAATGTACCAGACACTGCCCGCTAACAGGTAGAAACCATTGTTCAGTACATCGGCACTCGTTCTTGTTTCATCTAAAGACAAAGCCATAATAATTAATCCGGCAAAACCAATGGTATTGATACGACTGCCATAAACCCCAATGATGGTGAGTGCGAAACAAAGAAGGGCAATGATGATGGTAATCAGTACCGGCTGGGAGCTGGCAGATCCAACTAACAATGCGGTGCCAAAATTCAGAAAAGTGGTGGCCAGCATGGTATTGAAACGGGTAGGAGCCGGCCCCGGAATATCGGCGGTGCTTACAGCCATTGCACCCAGCGAGGCTACCAGCCCTGCCGCGAACTGGTCAAAATACGATAGCACTACTGCGGGCAAAATAATTCCCACGGTTACCCGAAATGCGTAGGCAAAATGGTAGCTGGTTACAAATTTTTTATATTCTCTCGTATAGTCCAATAACGCAAATTTAAGAAAGGGGGTATGCTAAAAACCGGTTCTGGCCAAAAAGGTTTGAAAATTGCTGTAGTTTCAGGTAAATTTGGTTCCCGGAACAGAAGAAGCCGATTCCATCTGAAATTTTCTGGAACGGGGTATAGAAATACCGTTTTTTTTCAACGATCGTATTGAGGTTTGTAATTAAAGAAGCAGAGGCAACGATGCTGCAAAATAAAAAATCTTAAGGATGAAAGGAAGTACAATTATTTTTGGATGTTTTCTGTGGGTTCTGTTGTTCAAGGCCTGTGCCGAGCCAAAAACTGCCCACCAGAGAAATGGGTACCCAGATTCTATTCTGGTTTTTAGTAAAACAAATGGCTTTCGCCATTCCAGTATTCCTGATGGGATAAAAGCCATAAAAAAAATCGGAGCTTCCGAAGGGTTTGGGGTGCACGCTACGGAGGACTCTACCGAATTTGCACCCGAGAACCTGAAGGGGTACAAAGCGATTGTTTTTTTAAATACAACCGGAACCATTTTGGGGCCTGCCGAAAAAAAAGCCTTTGAGAATTTTATCCGACAAGGAGGAGGATTTTTGGGCGTTCATGCTGCATCAGATACCGAATATGACTGGCCTTTTTATGAAAAAATGGTAGGAGCCCAGTTTTTATCTCATCCAAAACAACAGGATGCGGATTTGCTGGTTCTTACAAAAAACCACCCCTCAACTTCCTTTTTGCCCGATACCTGGCGCCGCTGGGATGAGTGGTATAATTTCAAGAATCTCAATCCTGCTGTCACTGTATTGCTAAAGATTGATGAAAACAGTTATAAGGGTGGAGCCAACGGCGATCATCATCCCATGAGCTGGTACCACCTGTTTGAAGGTGGAAGGGTGTTTTACACCGCTTTGGGGCATACCGAGGCTTCTTACACCGAGCCGTTGTTTGTTCAGCACCTTACAGGGGGCTTTCGTTATGTTCTTGGCAGATGAAAGGGCGAATTTGCCAGATACGGCTCTCTATTTTAAAAAATCGGCTTTTATCACGCATCCAATTCCGGGTGCTTCGGGCAGTTCAATAACGCCGCCCTGCCCATATACAATACCCCCTTCGGCAGGATCTGAGGCAAACATAAGTGCTGTGTCAAAATCGTAGTATATAATATTGGGGCTACAGAAGGCTAGATGCACAAAAGCGGTCATGGCCAGCCTCGACTCCATAAACGCACCCAATTGAATTTTCATATTGGCAGCTTCGGCCAGCCGGATCATTTGCAGTGCTTTAAAAATGCCGCCACTTTTCCCCAGTTTAATATTAATTGAGTCGCAGGCTTTCAGTTGGATGAGTCGTTTTAAGTCATGAGGATCCCCGCAGCTTTCATCGCTCATTATGGGGATGGGGCTTGCTTTTTTAATTTCTGGCAAGGTCATATAGTTCCACCGCGCGATGGGTTCTTCACAATGCTGAATATGGTATCTTTCCAATGCCCGTAGGGTATCAATCGCCTCTTGAGGCGACCATCCCTGATTGGCATCAATGCGCAGGGGTAGTTCGGCGCCTATTGCCTGGCGAATAGCTTTGATTCTTTCAACGTCTTCTTTTCCTCCTTTTCCTAATTTCACTTTTATTACAGGAAATCCTTTTTGTTGAATTTGCAGTGCATCGGCGACCATTTTCTCAATGTTCCCAACACTTA
>JBDHYK010000141.1:0-8135 GCA_039811305.1 Niabella sp. | reverse complement strand
AAGCCGCCAATGGACTTTGTGGGCTTTTCGATAGAATATAAAGAACCCGAAGGCAACCGCTTTTTTGCATTGAATAACAGAATTTCATTCTTAAACCCGAATGGAACCGTAAACTCTGAAGCCGTTTCATCGCTTAAGGCACCTTTCCAAAAATTTCGCTGGGTTCATTTCCCCAGAAATGCCAACCTGCCAGGAAATTTCACTTACTTAGTAAAACCCGTGTTCATGAATGAAACCGATGAACTGCGGTTTGGTGAGCCTCAAACTATTGAAATTGAATTAAATAGAGACACCTATCCTGACAAACTGAATATTGCATTTACCCGGGGCTTTGTTTCCTCTCAGGCATTTGTTGATAAATATGAAGTGGGCGGCGGTATAACCAAATTGCTTCCTTCAATTGCTAAAGCGGGTCTTGAATATACACCTACCCATCCAAAAACCAAAGAAGCATTGTCGTGGATGGGTTTCGAAGCCACCAACGAAATAGAAACACTGCTGAACCAGGCAATATCAGACAAGAACGCCAAAGTTTACGTGATCGCTTACGACCTTAACCTACCTAAAATGCTATCCCAACTCCTGCTACTGGGCAACCGCGTAAAAATTATAATTGACGACAGCGCTGAACATGGCAAGGCCGATGCTGCTGAAACAACTGCTTTCAAGCAATTGACAGAACAGGGCAAAGCAGAAGTAAAAAGACAACATATGGGCAGTCTTCAGCACAACAAAATGATCATCGTGGAGGGTACTGAGGTGAAAGCCGCTGTTTGCGGTTCCACAAATTTTAGTTGGAGGGGTTTTTACGTGCAGTCTAATAACGCTGTCATCATCCGGGGAGCAAAAGCCATTGAACCCTTTATAACAGCCTTTGACAATTACTGGAAATTTGACGATACCAAAAATTTTGTAAAAACAAGCTCTGCACTTTGGAATGATCTGCGAATCAAGGGTATTGATGCCCGCGTGTCGTTTTCACCCCATGCAGCTTCAAACGCCCTATTGGAACAAATTGCTGATGATGTTCAAAACCAAACCCTCTCAAATCTTTTTTATTCGCTGGCCTTTTTATATCAAACAACGGGTGCCATACGCGAAGCCATTACCACAACCACACAAAACAATCAGATATTTGTTTACGGCGTTTCGGACAAAAAAACAGGAGGCTTAGACGTCCAGAAGCCGGATGGCTCCTTAGCACCCGTATATCCCTCCGAGTTATCGAAAAACCTTCCCGAACCTTTCAAATCGGAACCAAAAGGAGGCAGCGGTACCCGTATGCACCATAAATTCATTGTAATTGACTTCGACAAACCCACCGCCCGAGTTTATTTGGGTTCTTATAATTTTTCGTCGCCTGCCGACAGAAAAAACGGAGAAAATCTTTTGTTGATAAAAGACAGGAAAATAGCAGTAGCCTATATGATTGAAGCCCTACGAATTTTTGACCATTACCATTTCCGCATTTCAGTGAAAGAGGCCAAAAAAACCGGTAAACCCCTATGTTTGGCCAAGCCACCCCGTAACCCGGGAGAAACTGCCTGGTGGCAGGCCTACTACACAAACCCGCATAAGATCAAAGACCGTGAACTGTTTTCTTAAGCCAACGAGGAAACTAAGTGAACTTTCTTTGATTTTAGGTAATGAACCGCTTCTGCAACCAGTGCAGTATATCCTCATAAACCTGTTGACGAATGTCCTCATTTAATATTTCATGGCGCATACCTTCATAAAGCTTTAAAGTAATGTCTGTAAATCCATCTTTCTTTAAATTTTCAACAGTTTGCCGAACTCCTTTTCCAAAATTGCCAATCGGATCCTGATTGCCGCTTACAAACAATAAGGGCAGAGATTTTAAAAGCGGTTTCGCCCAACTTCTTTTAGTCGCTTTCAGATTGAGGGTTACAACTGCGTAAAACCCATTGTAAGTAAAGGGCACCCCATTTAGAGGATCTGCCAAAAACGCTTCCCGATTGCTGCGACTCCGGCTTAACCAGCTCGTACTGTCGGCCATGGGCTCATTTTTAAACCGACTGTTATTCAGCTTCACAAAAAAGCCATTGAAGAATTTGCTTCGTTTTCGCGGACTTAAACTATTTTGCAAAGCAAGATACCACTTAGCAATACCCGCTACAGGGTTTTTGCCACCCGAACCCACGATAATCGCTCCGGCAAACTGAAGGTCTGTTTGGGCGAGTAACACTCTTAAAATAAAAGAACCCATCGAGTGTCCCAAAACAAAATGGGGAACTTGCGGGTAAAGCGCTGCCAAATAATGCGCCATAAATTCGGCATCATCTACCAACCGCTGAGCAGGTTTATTTAATTGAAAGAAACCTTGTGCTTCTTCTTTCTGTGCGGTTTTGCCATGCCCGGCGTGATCGTAGGTCAAAACCACAAATCCCTGATCGCAAAAATAACGAGCCATTTCTATATAACGTCCGCTGTGTTCCTGCATACCGTGCAGGAGCAGCAAACTTGCAGTTACCAAAGGTTCCTTTGGTTTGAACAGCCTATAAAAAACAGGATCTGTACCGGGTTGATTTTTTGAAACACTCAAAAAGCCGGTTGTTTCTTCCCTCATCATTTTTTCGTAGCAATTTTGTTTAAATCCTGTGCAATTTAAGGAGATCCTGCTTAGTTTCTCCATTCCGTTTGTTTTCCGCGATGCAGGCTTTTCTTGTACCCCGCCATTCATCACCCAAATCCCCCTACCGCTTCTTTCAAAGCAATATTGGGATCGCACCCAAAAAAGCACCGGCTTTGGCACCGGTGCTGGTTGGAGGATACTGTGGTTAAACCCAGATTTTGCAATAGGCACAAAATGTTATGTTTTCTATTGTTTCAACTGCAAAGCAGTTGAATTTCATATAAATAACAATTTGTTTATCAGTTAATTATACACATAATAGGGGTTTAAAAAATGCCTTCTTACGCAGGTACATTATTCTACTGCAAAATCTGGGTTAAAAAAATGGAAGAACCCGTGGTTACGACTTACTGCCGAGCAACAGCAGTTCGTTTACCTGAATTTCGGTAACTGTTCGTTTGTTGCCGTCCTTATCATCGTAGCTACGGCTCACTAATTTCCCGTCAATGGCTACTTCCCTGCCCTTGGTTAGGTACTGGGCGGCTATATCGGCTACCTTACCCCAGGCTACCAGATTATGCCATTGGGTTTCTGTTACTTTTTCGCCGTTGGCGTTTTTGTACACTTCATTGGTAGCGATGCTGAAACGCGCTATCTTCTTTCCATTGGCGGTTGTTTTTACTTCGGGTGTATTTCCCAAATTTCCGATGAGCTGAACTTTGTTTTTAAGTGCGTACATAACTTTAAATTTTGGTGCTGCTTTGGGCAGCGGGGTTAAAAAATTTTCTTTATTTCAATCAACCCATCAGCGGGATCGGGTTGACAACACAAAGATGTACCCGCCAAAACACCACAGTCGGTTTTTAAAGGTTTACTTACGTATATATTCGTTTGTAAACGTTTGTAATCGGATAAAGAATCGTATCTTTCCGTATAATTAACTGAAATTCATAGCTATGGAACCTGTTGAGCTAAAAAAATGTTTGGCCTGTGGCAAACCGCTTAAAGGCCGATCCGATAAAAAATTTTGCGATGACTATTGCCGGAACAGCTATAATAACAGCCTGAAAGGAGAACCATCTAAAATAATCCGCAACATCAATAATGCCTTGCGAAAAAACCACTATATTTTACAGAGCCTTTTATCAAAAGAGGAGGAAACCGCAAAAGCCCATCGTGAAAAACTGGTGAGTCTCGGTTTTCGTTTTCAGTATATGACGCATCAATACCGAAATAAAAAAGGCAATATTTACTTTTTTTGTTATGACTACGGATACCTGCCTTTAGACAATGACTGGTTCTTAATTGTCCGAAGGATTGAATAGGCAGTACCCTCCGTTCCGTTTTACAATTTGTATTGCAAAATTAGGGGCAGCAACAAATGTCATCCCGAATGAAACGAAGTGGAATGAGAGGGCGTCATCCCGAACGAAAAGAGGGATCTTATCCTTTATTCGGGAGATACCTCCTTGCAGTCGGCATGACCTTCACGATTGTTTGGAGTTCATCCCGAATGAAACGCAGTGGAATGAGAGGGCGTCATCCCGAACGAAGAGAGGGATCTTATCCTTTATTCGGGAGATACCTCCTTGCAGTCGGCATGACCTTCACGATTGTTTGGAGTTCATCCCGAATGAAACGCAGTGGAATGAGAGGGCGTCATCCCGAACGAAGAGAGGGATCTTATCCTTTATCCAGGAGATACCTCCTTGCAGTCGGCATGACCTTCACGATTGTTTGGAGTTCATCCCGAATGAAACACAGAGGAATGAGAGGGCGTCATCCCGAACGAAGAGAGGGATCTCATCCTTTATTCAGGCGATACCTCCTTGCAGTCGGCATGACCTTCACGATTGTTTGGAGTTCATCCCGAATGAAACACAGTGGAATGAGAGGGCGTCATCCCGAACGAAATGAGGGATCTTATCCTTTATTCGGGAGCTCTCTCCCTACGGTCGCGAACAGTCATCAGAAGCTTGTACAATATGGAAAGGGTAGCTAATCGTTGATGTCTATTTACTTGAGAAACTATCAAAAAAATATTAACCCTCAAAGACTTCGAATCAGCCCGCCATCAATAGCAATACTGGTACCCGTAATATAGGAAGCCTGTTCAGAAGCCAGAAAGGCGACCAAATTTGCCATTTCCTCGGGCTTGCCCAAGCGCTGCATGGGTATATCAGCCTGGGCCTGCTGGGTTACCTGCTCTAAACTGCTGCCCTGTGCCTGTGCCTGCAACTGAAACAACTGTTTTAGGCGCTCTGTATCAAAATTTCCTGTAAGAATGTTATTTACCGTTATATTATGTTTTGCCACGTCTTTGGAGAGGGTTTTGCCCCAGGTAACTACGGCTGCCCGGATGGTATTGGACAGGGCAAGGTTATCCGCAGGTTCTTTTACGGTGCGCGATGTAAGGTTGATGACCCGCCCAAAATGGTTTTGTTTCATTTGCGGAATTGCCAGCGCAGTAGTATATTGAACAGTTTGAAATAAAAGATTGAACGCCGAAAGATAATCTTCTGGTTGTAAACTAAGCACAGTACCCGCCCGGGGGCCTTGGGTATTATTCACTAAAATACTAACGGTATGATGGCGAAAGTAATCGGAAATAAGGGCTTTATAGCCTTCAAAATCATCAAAATCTACCACGATATATTCATGGTGCTGACCCAGGGGAACAGGAAGTTCCTGCACTACGGCCTTTAGTTTTTCTTCATTTCTTGCCATTATTGTAACCCGGGCGCCACTGGCAGCCAACTGGTTTGCAATGGCTTTACCCAAACCCTGGCTGGCGCCGCCCACTAAGGCAATTTGGTTTTTTAGAGAAATCAGCATATTTTTTTAATGACTTTAAGCGGCTGCCCCGTAAACCAAGCCCTTGCGGAGCCCCTCAATTTTTTTACAAGTGAAGATGTTCTTACCTTTACACGCTTAGTTTTTCAAAATTAATCTTTTTATGTCAGACGCAATCACCATCTCCGTAGAACCTATAAGTAGTAGTAACATCTCAACAACCGATTTCAACCAACTGGGTTTTGGCCGGTATTTCTCCGACCACATGTTGGAAGCAGATTGGGAAGATGGCATCTGGAAAAATGTTCGCATCCGGCCTTTTCAATCCCTTAGTTTTTCGCCAGCCTTCTCGGTATTACATTATGCTCAAACTATTTTTGAAGGGCTAAAAGCACATAAAGACCCCTCCGGTACGATTCATATTTTTCGTCCCGAAGAAAATTTCAACCGAATGAACAGGAGCGCAGCTCGCATGGGGATGCCCCTGATTCCCAAATCTATTTTTATTGATGGGATGCGTCAGTTGGTAGATCTGGACAGAAACTGGGTACCCACCGGCTATGACGAGTCTTTATATATACGACCCTTTATGTTTGCTACGGAAGAAACATTGGGGGTAAAAGCATCAAAAAGCTATAAATTTATTATCATTACCGGACCGGTAGGCTCGTATTTTGCGGCTCCGGCAAAAATTTATGTAGAAGAGAAATACACACGCGCCGCACCGGGTGGTACGGGGATGGTAAAAACAGGGGGAAACTACGCCGCTTCCTTAGCCTCATCCGCCGAAGCAAAAAAATTGGGCTACGATCAGGTATTGTGGATGGACGGATTCGAGCATAAATACATTCAGGAAGTAGGTGCCATGAATATCTTTTTCATCATCAACAACACCATCATCACCCCCGACTTGAGCGATGGAACCATCTTACCCGGAATTACCCGCCTATCGCTGATCCAACTGTTTCGGGAAGCAGGGTACCCGGTAGAAGAAAGAAAGATAACGATTGATGAAATTGTGGAAGCCTATAAAAATGGGTCGCTACAGGAAGTTTTTGGCGCAGGTACCGCGGCCACCATCTCTCATGTTAGAGAATTGCGTTACCGCGATTTGGTAATGGAATTAGATGTAGAAGCCATGGCCATTTCTTCGAAAATGAAAAAGTATTTATTGGATTATAAAGAAGGGAAAGTAGAAGATAAACACGGTTGGTTGGTGAAAGTTTAAAAGCCTACCACTACTGTTTTTACAGCTCTACTATTATTTCACTGACAATCAATAGAATATCCTAAGATTGATAGATAGAGTCGTTAAAATAAAGTCTGCCTTCCCGCAGCCACACCAGAAAAAGGCCCCAAAACTGGAATTTCTACTTCAAAAAGCTCCTGTTTTTCCCTCTTTCAAGTGAAAAATCAGAATTATTTTTGTTAATTCACCGATAAATCCTACTTTTGCATCCCGAAATTTTCGGATAAAATTAAAGCATAAGAATGCCTACTATTAATCAATTAGTTCGTAAAGGAAGACAAATCATTAAGGCAAAGAGCAAATCGAGAGCTCTGGATCAGTGCCCCCAGCGTCGTGGCGTATGTACTCGTGTTTATACAACCACGCCCAAAAAGCCCAATTCGGCACTTCGTAAAGTTGCAAAAGTTCGTTTAACCAATAAGATCGAGGTGATTGCCTATATCCCGGGAGAAGGACACAACCTGCAGGAACACTCCATCGTATTGATTCGGGGAGGCCGGGTAAAAGATCTGCCCGGTGTACGGTACCACATCGTTCGGGGTAGCTTAGATACTGCCGGTGTAAAAGACCGCAAGAAAAGCCGCTCCAAATATGGAACTAAAAAAAGTAAGTAATCACGCCTGAAATTCGATATTAAGATATTTTAAAGGAAAAATTATAAATAATGCGTAAAGCACAAGCCAAGAAATTACCCTTAGCGCCCGACCCAAAATTCAACGACAAACTGGTAACTCGTTTTGTGAACAATTTGATGTGGGAAGGTAAAAAAAGCGGCGCCTTCACTATTTTCTACGATGCATTAGATAAAGTAGCCAAACAAACCAATGAAGACGGTTACGAAGTGTGGAAAAAAGCTTTAGCAAATGTCACCCCTGCTGTAGAAGTGCGTAGCCGCCGTATTGGAGGAGCTACTTTTCAAATCCCTGCCGAGGTACGCGCCGACAGGAAAATATCTTTGAGCATCAAATGGTTGATTCGCTACAGCCGCAGTCGCAACGGACGCAGCATGGCCGATAAATTAGCCAACGAAATTGTTGCTGCCAGCAAAGGTGAGGGTTCTGCTTTTAAAAAGAAAGAAGACACCCACCGCATGGCCGAAGCCAATAAGGCTTTTGCACATTTCAGGGTTTAGAAATCAAGATTAGCTTTAATATAAACAAGGACTGTCTCTCTTTTCGGAGACAGTTTTTTTTGTACGTAGACCCCAAGCCACTCCAGAATACATACCGAATCATCTCTTGCCAAAAAGAAAATTGTGGCTCTTGTATTTCAGACATCTGTATTGTTGTGCAAGCCCAGTAACAAAATACCAATGGACATTTGGGGGCTTTTCACCTATAACTGTTTCTCCCCGAAGAAATATTTAGCCTTTATGTCTCTCCTGACTTGTCCCCCTCAGATTTAGTGCGGTCATAATTCATTGATAATCAATACTTATTCTTATTTTTATGCAAAAAATACCGCACTAAGGGTTATTATAGTATGAAAATAAGAGTAGTT
>JBDHYK010000140.1:0-8144 GCA_039811305.1 Niabella sp. | reverse complement strand
TTGACCGTGAAACCAGAGAAAGAATTAAAGCAAAGCATTGAATATCCTGAGGTTATTTTAGCATTAAATGAAAAAGTAAAGGAAGCCGCCAATCATATTTCATTTGGATTTGCCAGCAGCGTAATTCAAAAAGAGTCACAAAAATGGCTCAACGAAGTGCTTGATATTCTAAGGCAATACCCTACGCTGAAGTTGTCCATTGCCGCACACTCCGACAATAACGGCACCAAAGAAAGAAACCAGTTCTGGAGCGATCGAAGGGCAAAATCCTTGGCAGAATACTTTCTTAGCAGGGGGATACGCGCTGACAGGATCACTTACAATGGCTATGGGGACAGCCAGCCCATTGCAGACAACAGTACAGAAGCCGGAAGGGCGCAAAACCGAAGAGTAGAACTAACATTGAAGAATTAACTCTAAATTAATCTTTCTGACCGGTTTGTGGTTGCTAAAAGCGACTTATTTTTGAAAAGAATTTCCATCAAAAAAGTAACATTGATCGTGCCGAAGAATCCTTTCATAATTTATGTTAGGGTTGGATAGGAACAAATAACCAATTAGTTAAACGAGGTTGATTTTATTTTCGAACAAATTCACCTTTAAATTTGACAAGTGTTTGCGCAGCCCTCTTTAAGTATTCACAGGAAGTTATTCAATTGGCACGGATTTCGATGATATAAATAAAAAGTTTTCTTTCTTATGTTCACGGGTTCAAAAGCAATAATAAAACTTAGTCTTATACTACTAACCGTTGCCTCCACTGTCTTTTTATCCTGTCAGCGGCCAATCAATAAAGTACCTGTTGACAATCAGCAGCCATCCAATCTACCCGAAAGGACAATCCTCGACACCGCTTATGGGACGGATCCTCGTAATAAGATGGATATTTACTTACCAGCAGGGAGAAATAATACAACTAAAACCGTTGTGATGATTCATGGGGGCGGCTGGGTTGGAGGCGATAAAAAAGACATGAAATTTGCTGTAGATCTTTTTAAAGCCAAATGGCCACAGGCAGCTTTTGTCAGTATTAATTACCGATATGCCAATGGCAGTACCGTAACCTGCGACCCCATCCTCAGCGATATTCATGCTGCTATCACCCTTGTAGTTAACAACCGATCAAAATTTCAGGTGTCGGATCAGGTGGCACTATTGGGGGCCAGTGCAGGAGCCCATTTGGCGTTGATTTATGCCTACACTCAAAACCAAAAAGGCCATGTGAAATGTGTGGTGGATCTGTTTGGCCCCTCTACTCTTAACGACTGGCAATGGTACAATGCTGTTTTCCCCCTAAACTATAAAGATCTTCTTACAAAAATAAACGGGACAACCTGGAACGAGCCGATATACAAAAACAACAGCCCCAATTCTAGGGCTCACAAAGACGCACCGCCGACTATTATTTTTCATGGTACGCTTGACCCCGTTGTGCCACTATACCAAAGCCAATGGCTAAGGGGGAGACTCAACGAACTAAAGGTGCCCAACGAATACTATGAATACCTTGATTTTCATGGCTTTACGATGGAAAACTATAACGACTGTGCAGACAAATGTATCCGTTTTTTTAAGCAATATATGAAGTGATGGAAGCATCATTGCTTTTAAAAATTTCCAAAAGAACAGGGAAAAGCAATTATAGCCGATGATATGTAACCTCATCAAACAAATTTAAACCTGAATTAAGCTTCGAGGGTTTCCTTTCGCACGAAAAACGCAAATGCGTACAATTTATAAACTCTTGTTTTTTAGATCTTCCGGTATTTGCTAAACCTTAGACCTCTGAGCAACCTGTATAAAAAAAAATTTGCCTAATAGACTAATCCTACTAAGGTATGAACAACTTTCTCTATCTTTGATGCAAATGAGTGAGGGGATCCTAAACTTATTAATGTCGTATTAATATATTCTTTCATAAAAAACACGACTATGAAAAAAATTAGATTGCTTTGCATAATGGGTTTGTTCCTCTTTACAACAAAACTGAGCGCTCAACCCGCCGGATCTATACCCTGCATTGACTATTCCTATTGCCCCGACTGGTTTTATTGTGAGAAATTTTACGTTTGTTATTCTAATATGTGGTACTTGTTCACCTGCCCTCCCAACACGTCGTTTGATATATTTACAGCAACCTGTACCTTTCCTGAAGAAGCTTACGTTTTAGGATGCATTCATGGGCATGAACACCCAAATTGGTAACGCATTTTTTAAAAACTGGAATACTATTTATTCGGGCGATAGGTACCAAAATTCGAACTTTAATACCATCCAATATATTTAATAGCCATAAGACGTTGATATTCATTAAAATATTATTAATATGACGTTAGAAAGGAAGAGGAGAATATTTAATTCATTACTTTGTTTGGTGTTCTTAACTATCGCGGTTTTCGTAGGCGTAGCCTGTAACAATAGCACACGAGAAAACGATAAAAAAAGACTTCTTCTTTATAACCAGTCGTTGTCTGCAACCTGGGATTCTTCTGTGTCTAACGGAAAAGGGCTGATATTGCTCTCAAATTCTTTCGGATGCTCCCAGTGCGAAATGTTTGAGGCGGATCTGGTAAAGGATGAAAACTATGGACAGTCGATTTATAGGGACTTTGTTATTTCAAGAGTTGACTATAATGCTGTGGGTAATCAATGGCTGGTAAGAATGCTTAATAAGATGCAATTCCCTATTTTCCTTTTCTTTGATAGGACAAAGAAACTGGCAGGTTTAGAAGTTGGGGTTATTAATAAAGACTCAATGGCTGCTTTACTGAGAAATACGTTAGAAGGAAATTCTTGGTTAGATAACGGATATGAGCTGGATAAAAATACCCTTTTAAAAAAAGAAGATATTTTTGGTTACTTAGATAATTTGCTTAAAGCCAAATTGACGCTGGAGCATCTTTATACAACCCCTAAAAGATCAACAATTCTGATAGATTCTGTTTTACTATATTTAAACAAAAGCATCACTGTCTATCCCAGTTTTTATAATCAATACTTAAAATCAAGAGTACTTTTAGCTAAGGGAGATACAACAGGAGCAATCACCATGGCCAATAAAGTTTTATCCGTAAAAGAGCCCCGAGCCTTATTCTTAAATAAGGATTTAAGGAGAGAGATGCATTTATTGACGTTCTATACTAACAAGTTGAAATTTCGAAATATCCCTTATGCCGGTATTGAAAATGGTGAAATAAATATCGGGAAACTGACTATGGATGATACTGACGCAATGAACGCAACGTTTGCCATTACGAATATTGGCGGGACAGACTTGATATTGAAAAAAGTACAAACAGATTGTAATTGTCTGGCTCCCAGTTTTACAAAAACTGTTATAGCTCCGGGAAAGTCAAAAGACTTGAAAATACAGATCAGACCACAACGAACAGGCGAATTCAGGCACATAATAAATATAGCTACGAATGATCCCGACTCTGTAATCCACTTGCACATCAGAGGTAGCTTTCATTAATAATCTTAACAATTTTTTCAATATGAAAACAAAACTTTTTATGCTGATGGTTTTTTCCTGCCTTTTCCACAGTTTAAATGCACAAGTAGTTACCAGCCCGGGTGGGCGTACATTTGTAATGCCAACAGGTACTTTGACTATCAAATATTTCAGGCTGGTGGATATTGATACAAATGAGCCTGCCCCATCGGGTATTGCTTTTCGCCTAATAAAAAATAAAACCCCAATAGGTGTTGGTGTTACGGACAGCATCGGCATCAGCATTTACCCGATTGGGAAGCAAAATTATTTTCCCAGTTTTGATATGGTAATAACCCGGCTACCAAAAGACACTGCAACCATAAAATATGAGTTGGTGGATAGCAAAATTCGCTTAGGCAAATTTGAAACAAGGTTTGATACTACTGTGGTATATATTAGAAAAATAAAGCATTAATACACTTTGTTATTTTGCTCCACCAGAAAGCAGGCATTAAAAAAAAACGTTTATTCAATTAAAACGATGTAATGTTACAAAATATCAGCAGGTCTGTAACACTGTTTTTTACTTTGCTGCTGGTTTTTACTGCGATTGCCCAGGAAACAAGAGAACTGGTGGTAGTGTTTAAAGATACCACTACCGGTGTAGCTGTATATGCCCCACCCTTTACGGTATCAGACAGCAGTGCATTGATCTTTTCAGGCGCATCTAATAGGCAGTACCATGTAAATGTACCGCTACCGCAAACCATCCGCCTTCCTTTTTATTTGAGCATTAAGGGCAAAGAATACGAAAATATTACCATTCAAATAAATACGATTGAAGATACTGCTACCATACAGCTAACTCCCTCATTGCATTATAAAACCCTGCAGGAGGTAAAGGTGTCCTCCGTGCAAAAAATAGTAAAGGAAGACGCACGGGGAGCAGAATTAGACATGAGCAAAATAAAAGACGCTCACAGAATAACCGTAGCAGAAGCGCTGCAACGGATCCCCGGCGTGGCAGTGGATGAACTCTCCGGCAATATTACGTATATGGGGAAGGAAGTAGCTATAGTAAAAGATGGCATTAACGTAGCTGGGTTTGCCGATCTGGTAAAAAGCACACTAAATGCCAACAGAGCAAATACCTATGAAAAAATATCAATTAATCTGTACGACCTTAAAACCGAGCAGCCCACAATCAGCTTTGATGTGCCAAAATTTGAAAATGGCATTTCAGGTAATATTACCGGAACAGCTACAACTGAGAGCAGCTCCCTTTCGATGCCGGTAACAATTGCTTACAAAAAACACCTGATGAGTATCGGTCCAAGGTATACTAAGTCTTATTTTCCGGAGACCGAAACCGAGAGAAACACAACCTACCTAAATACCGGCAGAAACATACAGGAATTCGTTAAACAAAACACCTCTAATGGTTCTAGATATAATCTCAGTTTCAGCGACAATCTCAGTCTATCAAAATACGATATCATAGATATTTCTGCTGATTATGGATTCAGTTCGGCAGCATCCGGAACCCATACCCAAAGCAGGACGTTTAACAATGGCACGATGCTTGGAGAAACAAATGTTGTCAGCCTTGATAAAAAACCAGGCAGGAACAATGATGATTTCATAGCCAATTTTGCATATATCCATAAATTTAAACCCAGGGAAAGGAGTACCAGCCGATATGATTTCATAGTCAATTACATCCACAACGGATCGGAAAATAGCAGCAACATGCTCATATCAAGCACCAGCGAAAATAATATTTCTGAAGAAAACAACATAGATGTCCTTAGAAAAGCAAAGTTCAATTATTTGTATTCATCGGTTGACTATGAGTATAAACATACCGTGTTGGGAAATTTTGAAGCCGTTGTTAAATATTTCAAACGCAGCACCAATGATTTCTCATTAACCAGTTTTAAGCACACAAATTCTGATAGTAGCTATTCACAGGAGTTTGAACTTGACTATCATTATACAGCGGCACTCGTATCATGGGACAAGGCTTTTAAGCCCTTTTCCGTAAGAATCGTACTTAAGCAGGATTACAGCTTAGACAGAATACTCAAGGGTTCCGAACACAACAGACAGTTTCGTTTCGGCACCTTCGCCCCATATATTTCTTTACATAAGCCGTTTAAGCAAAAATCGCTTCGTTTGGAAGCCCAGTATATCCCAACCCGGCCGGAGATACAAACACTTTCTACTCTGTCTAATTACGGCGGACAATATAGCAGTTCCGGGTACCTACGTAAAGGGAATCCAAATCTAAAACCTTCCAAAGCATACAATCTCATGCTACAATATTCGGCACCTCTAAAAAATATTGGTATTCAAACAGATATCAGCTACAGAAAAGACAAAGACCTCATCAGCAGCTATAAAATGATACAGAACGATATCACTGTAAGTACCTACAGGAATATTGATACTCGTCATTCTCTTACCGGAACGTTCCGGCTTATGATTATTCCTATTATCAGAACAACTGTAATGCTTAGTGGCCTTTATACTGGCAGGCTGTATAAGCAGGCCGATACGGCTACCCAATATACCAATAATTATAATTTCACAGCAAATATCACTTACAAAGCAACGCCAAGAGTGAGTTTTTCCGTTAAAAATAATTATTCTAGTTTGCAGGAGTTCCAGGTAAAAACACGAAGCATTTTTAGTAGCGGGATCGGAATAACATATTCCTACGATAAACTCCTTTTCACTTTCGGTGCAGATAATTTTTTCAAACCCTATAATACTAAATATACATTTACCGAAACAGAAAGCCTACTTAGGGAAAGCTATACCCGTAGCCGCCAGCTCCGTTTTTCATTAACATTTACATACAGGCTTTTAAAACCGTTTAAACAAAGACCAAAAGAACAGGGAAAAGCAATTATAGCCGATGATATGTAACCCCATCAAAAAAATTTAAACCTGAAATAAGCTTCGACGGTTTCTTTTCGCACGAAAAACGCAAATGCGTACAATTTATAAACTCTTGTTTTTTAGATCCTCCGGTATTTGCTAAACCTTAGACCTCTGAGCAACCTGTATAAAAAAAAATTTGTCAATAACCGGTTTCCACTTTATATTTGCGACCATGATGCAGTATATTAATACAATTTGGTGGTGGCGTACAACATCTTTCGGGGTATTGTAGTGTAATGACTATTTTGTAAAAAACTATATGTAGGCCCCGGTTCACGCCGGGGTTTTTCATTTTATAATAAAAAATATTTCGAAAAAGTGCAGAACCCTTGGTGTTGACGTTTTAAGTTGGAACTACCGGACAGCACCTTTAAAAAAAATAAAGAGTATGATACGAATCAAAACCGAAGTTGTTCCCATGCTGGCAGATATTTACACTCCGGTAGGAATTTATTTAAGGCTACGCGATCATTTTCGCGATACCATTTTGCTCGAAAGCACCGACAACCACGCTATGGAAAACAGTTGGTCCTTTATTGGCGTAAATGCGATTGCCGGCGTAGAAGTGAGCTCTTATGACTCGGTTGAATTGAAACGGCCCGGACAAACAGCAGAGCGCATTACCTTAACGGGAAAACCAAGCATCTCTGATATTCTCAATCAGTACATGCAGGAGTACGAGGTGGAAGCCCATGACAATAAGGTAGCCGCTTTTGCTCAGGGCTTCTATGGTTATACATCCTACGAGGCAGTTAGCTTTTTCGAACCCATCCCCCGCGCAGTACGCGAGCAGGACGAAAACCAAATTCCCATTATCCGGTATCGGCTTTACCAATACGTTATCGCCATCAATCACTTTAAAGACGAATTGTTTATCTGCGAAAATCAGATCGCCTCTGTTCCCGGCAATTTAGAATCCATTATCTCCTTAATAAAGAGCAAAGACGTGCCCGTATATCCTTTTGAAGTGGTGGGCAAAGAAGCCTCTAATATGACAGATGATGACTACCGAAAAATCGTTGCCGAAGGAATCGCCCACTGTTATCGGGGCAATGTGTTTCAAATCGTTTTAAGTCGCAGGTTTTCTCAAAAATTCAAAGGCGATGAGTTTAATGTGTATCGCAGCTTACGTAATATCAACCCCTCCCCCTATCTTTTCTTTTTCGATTATGGCGATTATAAATTAATGGGTTCGTCTCCCGAATCGCAGCTCATCATCAAAAACAGGAAAGCCACCGTACATCCCATTGCCGGCACAGTAAAGCGATCGGGCAACGATAAAATAGACGCACAGGAAACCATCCGCCTGCAAAACGATCCTAAAGAAAATGCAGAACATGTGATGCTTGTAGATCTTGCACGCAACGATTTAAGCCGCTGTTGTACCAACGTACAGGTAAGCCATTTTAAAGAAACGTACTATTACTCCCATGTTATCCACCTGGTAAGTGAGGTCAACGGCACCCTGGGCGAGGATACGCACTCCTTTGAACTATTAGAAAAAACCTTCCCCGCCGGAACCCTGAGTGGTGCACCCAAAGTAAAAGCAATGGAACTAATTAGCGCCATGGAACCCACCCCCCGCGGGTATTACGCCGGCGCACTCGGCTTTATGGGCTTCGATGGCAGTTGCAATCAGGCTATTATGATTCGTACATTCTTGAGCAAAAACAACACCTTAGTTTCTCAGGCGGGAGCAGGCATCGTGGCAGCCAGTGTACCCGAAAACGAATTACAGGAAGTAAACAATAAATTAGGCGCC
>JBDHYK010000139.1:0-8156 GCA_039811305.1 Niabella sp. | reverse complement strand
TGTAGCCCGGCCACGCATATTGTTACTCTGTGATAACACATAAGCCGCCCCATCATTGGTTACAATAGCCAGAGTTTGATAGGTTCCAAACATCATTTTCACATCGCTAGGATCTACTCCGGAGGGTAGGCCATCAGTTTGACTATTAATTGTTACCTTAGCAAAAGTGTTGGAGTTTTTTATACCTGTTGAAATAAGATTTCCAGGGCCTCCCCAAACGAACAAGCCGTCATCAGTCAGCACAGCAAATTGTTGTCCGTTAGAACTGCTAGAACCTGTTGAGCCCATCGTGAATTTTAAGATAGATCCGGTAAGGCCAGTAAAGTTGCTACTATTCAGCACTTTGGGCGTTAATACATTGGAAGAGCCGTTAGCATCAATACCCTGGCCCCAGAGCCGCACAACTCCATCGGATTCGCGGATAATGGTGGAGTGAAACCCAGATACCATATTGTCGTACTCAATAGATGAAGCATCAGTGCTGTTGAGATAGGTATTTGGGTTACATTGAGAACTGGCCCTGTGGGCAGATAATGAAATTGCTACGATGGCTACTAGCAAAAAGATAAATTTTTTTCCCATTTTGATAAACTTTTTTTGCGATTAAAAATGATGTTTTACTGTATTTGAAACATTCTTTTGTTTCATTTACAATACAAAGTGAGCCCTTTTTAAGACTGGATTTTTATTTTTTCGATGAATCCCCTTAACTTTTCGATGAATGCCCAAAAATGACAGATGAAGATTCATTTGGGGTTAAAAAAATGCTTCTTTCCTGGTTTTCTCCGCCTTGAAAGGCAGGGAAATTGATGGGAGAAGATGTCAATAGCCGGGGGCTTTAGCCCAGGGGAAAATTGACCGCTATTAAAAGATGGTCTCTTCCTGGCGGCAGGGGAAAATTCAAATGTTTTTCTCTCCTACAAAACCTACAAAAGGAAGTGGCTACCCGACTCCAAAACCGGGCGATGAAAATAGCGGACAGGTATCAGCAGGTATAGATACCGCTGCCGACTTTGTTACCATGGAAGAAGAAAAGCAGCGAGACAACTTTAAAAAAGAAGAGGCTCGTGAGCACTCCATTGGCTTAGGGTACCGCGTGCCACTCATCATTGCTTCCCCCTGGACACGAGGGGGATGGGTCAATTCCGAAGTATGCGATATAACATCCACCATCCAATTTTTAGAAGTGTTTTTAGAGCGAAAAACCGGAAAAAAAATTAAAGAAACCAATATCAGCGACTGGCGTCGCACCGTTACAGGCGATTTGACCTCAGCGTTCAGACCTTATAACGGCGAAACCATTCAACTTCCCGCTTTTGTTGAAAAAGAAAAATTTGTAAAAGAAATTTACAACGCCCGGTTTAAACAACCGCCATCGGACTATCGTGCACTCAGCCCCAACCAGATAAAGGAAATCAGTAGAACTTCTTTTTCACCCTTGCTGCCTGGGCAGGAACCCGGAATAAGGCCCTCCAATGCCCTACCTTACGAATTGATAGTGGACGGCAAACTAACTCCCGACAAAAAAGGTTTTCAAATTGAATTTAACGCCGCCCAAAAAGTTTTTGGAAACAAAGCCGCCGGCGCCGCCTTTAACGTATATACCCCGGGCAAATACAAAAACGGAACCCTGTTTGAGGAGGTGAAAGCCTGGGCCTTCGCCGTAAAACCTGATAACGGCATTCAACATCAATGGCCTTTGCAAAATTTTGCCGAAGGCCTCTATCACTTGAACGTGTATGGTCCTAATGGTTTTTTCAGGGAGTTTAAAGGCACGGCCCACGATCCCGAAGTAAATATCCGATTACTTTACGAAGAAAAACCAGCAACCCTGGGTTTGTCAGGAAATATCATTATTGAAATTGAAAAACCAGCCGGCAGAGAACTTACGATTTTCATCAGGGATCAAGCTTATAAGCAAACTGAAAAAATAGTTACGCTAAGAAAAAATAGCACGAAGAAGAAACAAAAAATCAGTCTGAAAAACAGCTTTGGCTGGTATGATATTTCTGTAAAAGTGAATGGACACAAGGACTTTGAAAAGCGCTACGCCGGCCGGGTAGAAACAGGAGAAGCATCAAAAACCGACCCATTGATGGGAAGGGTACTTTGAGTCAGAACAAAGTCAACACGAAAGTATCAGACAAAAAAACTGTTCCGATTCGCAGAAAGCAGGTCTGAGTTCTTCTTAAATACCTGTTGTGCGCTGAATCGGGAGTTTTTGGGGTTTTGATGGGTTCCCTGAGTTATGCCGTGCAATGAATTTGGAGTGTACACTAAAGTTTTCCACTGTCTTTACGTGAATTTTGCTGGGGTTTCCGCTTCTTTTTAATTTTTTCGACCCCTGTTCTGCCCCATTCATCGTTAATATTAAAGCGTTTATCGAAAATATTTACTGGTTCATCGAATAGTTGAGATTTTATAAAAAAAACTTTGTCTATTTGCATTGCAATTGGATGATTTCAACCACTTCGCAGCAGAAATAGATCTTTATAATCATTGAAAATTAAAAAAAATTGTGAAACCCCTTGATTGAGGGCTGTAGTGTTGTAAGCAAACTCTGTTTTTCAGCACCCGTGTAACAGATAAAATGAATTTGGTATTCTTTTTGTGTTAATAGATTTTCCGATTTCGAATGTTGAAAACCTAACCCTCCTGATTCAGGAAGAGACGTGGAAAAAGTGAGCAGAGGCGTTTTGAGGAACAGGAACTTCCTGTACCAATAAGCAGCGGAGGGGCTTTAATTGTAGAGTTTTTTTTGATAAGCGATAGCGCTGGCGACTGGGATTCTTCCCTGGTCGCTTATTTTTTTACACCCAATTTCTCCCGCAATACTTCTCAAATATCAATAATTTTAAATGATTCTGTAAAATTCTTTCCCCATTTATAAGAAAATCAGGGTCTAAAATTTCGTTGTAAGCTTTTCTTTAGAATCGTGAATAACAACCTCAGTTATCGTGCTTATTAACCAAGATTCTTCTTTGCCTCCTAATCAATGAGGTTTTTAAAAATGACAAACAGCGGGGAGTAGATCGCTTTTGCGCTACGTGACAAACAAATTTTCACAAACAACCCAAGTCTCGTTATTTTTACCCTGGCAACCGCCTGAAGTAAAGTGGTAAAAACAGAATGTTTCATGACTAAAAAAGAAGCAAGAAAATTTTTCAAAGATCAAAGAAAGAGCATTGCACCCTCTCAAAAACGACAATGGGATGATCTTATTTTAATACAATTTCAGCAAGTAAACCTTTCTTACTTAGAGACCCTGTTTTCGTATTTGCCCATGCCGATTCAAAACGAAGTAGATACCGTGCCCATTGTGCGGTACTTCAGTTTATGAACCCCCAGCTTTCTACTGCCTATCCGGTTTGCGACTTCACCAATAATACCATGCACGCGGCTCTTGCTGATTCCGACACGCTCTTTGTTACCAACCACTTTGGAGCTGCTGAACCAGAAAGTAGCCGATTCATTGCCCCCCGGCAAATAGACCTGGTGTTAGTACCCCTGCTCTGTTTCGACAATGAAGGCTATCGGGTGGGATATGGCAAGGGCTTTTATGATAGATTTCTGTCCCAGGCAAGGAGCGATGTGTATAAAATAGGGCTCAGCTATTTTGGACCGATCGAAAAAATTACCGACAGTGATGCCTTTGACGTAACTTTAACACATTGCATCACCCCTCAAAAGATATATGAATTTTAGTAGGTTTCTTCAGCGAAAAAACAAGGTATTGCTGCCCCTGTCCTGGCTTTACGGGTTGGGCGTACTGATCCACAATAAAATTTTCGATTGGGGCTGGAAAACCTGCCATACTCCCCGCTTGCCTGTAATTTGCATAGGAAACCTATCGGTAGGTGGCACCGGAAAAACCCCAATGGTGGAGTACTTATTGCAGCTTCTGAGTAGCCGTTTTGCCGTTGCAACCATCAGCAGAGGTTATAAAAGGGCTACCCGTGGTGTTTTTATTGCCGATGCCGGTACTACAGCCACCGAAATTGGCGATGAACCCATGCAGTTTCACACAAAATTTCCCAGTATAAAGGTTGTGGTAGGTGAAAAGCGGGTGCAGGCCCTCGAAGAACTATTAAAAAACCATCCTGAAACTGAAATCGTGATTTTGGACGACGCCTTTCAACACAGAGCCATCTGTGCAGGCCTCAACATCCTACTGACCGACTATCAACGCCTTTTCACCCAGGACCTTTTATTACCCGCAGGGCAGCTTCGCGATTTGAAAAGTAGTTACAAAAGAGCCGACTTAATTGTAGTTACAAAATGTAATGCAGCGCTTTCAAAGCAGGAAAAAGAAACCATCACAGCCAGCATCCGCCCATTACAACATCAATCCGTTTTCTTTACCACAATTCAATACGGTTCGCCCTATCCTGTTTTTGGCGGTAATAACGTATCTTTGCCCACAATAAAAGAAGTACTCCTGGTTACGGGTATTGCCAATCCACAACCCTTAGCAGAGCAGCTTCGAAAGCAAAATTTAAAAGTAACCCTGCTGGATTTCCCTGACCATCATAACTTTAGCATAAAAGACAGAGACTCCCTGCTACATTCCTTTAACCAAATAAAAGATCCAAACAAAATCATCCTCACCACCGAAAAGGATACCGTGCGCCTAAAGCAGTTTGCAGACAGTTTAAGAGAGTTTCCTGTTTTTGCAATACCAATACAGCATCGCTTTCTTTTCGACGAATCAAAGGCCTTTAATGCTGCTGTATTAAAGTTTATAAGCTCGATGTTAAAAAATCCTGCTACTTTCACTCCGTGAGAAAAAAATCAACCATTTTTTTAAACCCCGGTACGCCAGCAACAAAAAATTCTTTTTTCTCAAACGCAAATGCAACAAACCCATCTTTATAATTGTCATTAAGTGGATATAGCTCAAAATCAAATATATTTTGTTTTTTATTTTAAGTAGTGTTGCTACATGGATATGCCTTGAAGAAAATCGTTACTTTTAAAGATTTGTTTTTTGCAAAACCGGCAGGTGGAAAAACAGCAAGATTGAAAAAAAGAAAAGGGAGGGATGCGCAGAGATCTTATCTATGAAAAACAAGAGGAATTTGGGCATCTGCCTGTAGATAACAAAAAGAGGAATCTTACATTCCTCAAAAATTTTATTTAAATACCGATAAAACATCGGCCAAACAATATTTTATGGGAAGAAAAAACAGTAATGCGATAAAAAAAAGAACAACAGCCGTTAAAAAGAAAATAAAATCAACAACAACTGATACCTTAAAAGGCATTTTAGACGTAACCCGCTCCGGCAGGGGTTTTGTGATGGTGGATGGTTTGGAAGAGGATGTATTAGTACAACAGGAAGACCTAAAAAATGCCCTGAACGGAGACACAGTACGGGTGCAGGTTTTTACGAATACAGATGGCCGCATGAAAGGGAAAATAACTGAAGTAGTGCATCGCAAACAAACCGAGTTTATGGGCACGCTGCAAATGAACAAAGGTTTTGCCTTTGTTCACGGGAGCTCCGAAAAAAACACCCCCGATATATATATTCGCGAAAGCAATATCAACGGTGCTCAAGACGGCGACAAGGTGATTGCCCGCCTCATTAAATGGCCTGAAGGCGATCGCCGACCCGAAGGTGCGGTCGTATCGGTTATTACAGGTGAAAATGCGGCCAGTGCTGCAATGCAGGAAACCTTGTTAGAGCATGGCTTTCCGCTAAATTTTAGCGATGAAGCACTGGAAGAAGCGGCAAGACTGCCCGAAATCATAGCAAAAGAAACGATCCGGCTTAGAAAAGATATGCGGGGTATTTTAACTTTTACGATAGACCCGGCAGATGCAAAAGACTTCGACGACGCCATATCCTACCGAAAATTAAAAAACGGCAACCACGAAATTGGTGTGCATATTGCCGATGTGGCTCATTATGTTACTCCCGGAACAACTTTAGATGACGAAGCCTACCAGCGGGCTACTTCTGTATATTTGCCCGATCGGGTAAACCCAATGCTGCCTGAGCATATCTCTAACGTACTTTGTTCGCTACGACCCCAGGAAGACAAATTGGCGTTCTCGGCAATCTTTCAAATTAGTAGCGATAAAACTGAAGTAAAACAATACTGGCTTGGCAAAACGGTAATCAGGTCCGATCAGCGGTTTTCTTACGAAGAGGTACAAACTATTATCGAAACCCAACAGGGCAGCTATGCCGATGCCGTGCTGGCGGTAAACAAGATTTCTCAAACCCTTAGGCGACATCGCTTTGACGAAGGGGCTATCAATTTTCATTCCACCGAAGTACGTTTTAAGTTAGACGAAAAAGGCAACCCAACGGGTATTGAATTGCAGGAAAGCAAAGAAGCGCACCAATTGATTGAAGAACTGATGCTATTGGCCAACCGCTACGTTGCAAGGCATGTGTCAAAAGTAAAAGTGAATAACAAATCCATCCCTTTCCCTTATCGAATACATGAAACCCCCGATGAAGAGAAACTGCTGCCCTTCATTGCCTTTGCCAATAAGTTTGGTTACAAATTTGACATATCCAGTGCCGAAGCAATTGCCGATTCCTTTAATACCATTTTAAAAGAAACCAAGGGCCGACCCGAAGAAGGCGTCCTCTCAGAGTTAGGCATCCGAACGATGGCCAAAGCTAAATATACCGCTACCAATGTTGGCCACTATGGGCTGGGGTTTGAGTACTATTGTCATTTCACATCCCCAATAAGAAGGTACCCGGATATTATGGTACACAGGATCTTGTTAGATGTGCTTGAAGACCGGCCGGGCATAGACAAAAAGATGGAAGAAAAGTGTAAACACTGCAGCAACCAGGAGCGAAGCGCCATGGAAGCAGAGCGCAGCGCCAATAAATACAAACAGGTGCAATACATGCGCCAATTTATTGGTGAAGAATTCGATGCCATCATCAGCGGCGTATCCAAACACGGATTCTGGGCAGAAACGATGGATCATCTTTGCGAGGGCATGGTTAGCATGGCGATGCTTTCAAATTTCGATACCTTCGAACTCTCAGAATCGGACTATGCCTTAATTGGCAAACGCACCCGAAAACGCTTTACAATGGGCGACAAAGTACGCATTCGGGTGGTAGCTGCCAATTTAGAAAAACGGCAGATTGATTTTGACTGGGTAGAAGAGTAAATAAATTTCTTCTAAAACAGCCGGTTGGCTCATTTACTGATGCTCCCACCTGCTAAAAAGCACAAACCCAAAGGGCACAATCGGCATATTTTTATTAATTTTGAGGAATTCTTTAAAACTATGCATACATTTCAGGAATTATCAACCCGGTTTTCAGAGTATTTTGATACGCATACGATTCCAGGCAGTCCAGCTACCTTATATGACCCGGTAAATTATTTTTTAAGTATTGGCGGTAAGCGCATAAGACCTGTACTCTGCCTAATGGGCAATGAACTTTTTGGCGAAATCATCCCCGATGCATGGGAAGTAGCCACTGCCATCGAACTGTTCCACAATTTCACACTCATTCACGACGATATTATGGATCAGGCACCTCTTAGAAGAGGGAAAGAAACCGTGCATCAAAAATATGGGGGCAGTACGGCACTGCTGGCAGGCGATGTGTTGATTATAAAGGCCTATGAAGCGCTCAATCGCATTGATAGTAAATTGCTGCACCGGATCATGTTCCTGTTCAACAAAACTGCTACACAAGTATGTGAGGGTCAGCAATTAGATATGGATTTCGAACATCGCCAGGACGTATTGTTTGATGAATATCTAAATATGATCACTCTAAAAACATCGGTGCTCATTGCTGCCAGCCTACAAATGGGCGGTATTTTGGGAGGTGGCAGCCTTGGAAACTTAGAACTACTATACGAAGCAGGTAAAAAAATAGGGTTGGCCTTTCAGGTGCAGGACGATTATTTGGATTCTTTTGGAAATGTAGAAAAATTTGGAAAACAAATTGGTGGCGACATCAAATCCAATAAAAAAACCTTTTTGCTGATAAAGGCATTAGAAACTGCCAATGCTGCCCAAAAACAGGAATTGCAGCATCTATTGACCGTAGATACCCCTGAGAAAGTCAACCAGGTTTTACAACTTTATCGAAACTGTAAAATTGATGAATGGGCTATCGAACTTAAAGAAAGATTCCTCAAAGATGCTCTACAACTTTT
>JBDHYK010000138.1:0-8175 GCA_039811305.1 Niabella sp. | reverse complement strand
TCTTTGTTTACCTTGAGTTTCAGTTTTTGCTCAATGTACTCCGTAACGCTTGTCATTACCCGTTCCGCAGATTTTCTGCTGCTTACATAAATGCTGCAATCGTCTGCGTATCTTACAAAGCTTAACCCTCGTTTCATTAGTTCCTTATCCAGTTCGTGAAGCATGATGTTGGATAGTAGCGGGCTTAGCGGGCTACCTTGCGGTGTGCCTTTGCTTTGCGGTTTTACAAGTCCGTTTTCCATTACTCCGTTCCGTAGATATTTGCCTATCAATCGAAGCGTGCGCTTGTCGGTAACTTTTCGAGATACTAAGCTCATGAGTTTATCATGGTTCACAAAATCGAAGAACTTTTCAAGGTCTAATTCTATTATGAATATCTTCCCTTGATTTAAGTACTCTTTCGCTTGCTCTACCGCCTGATGGGCGTTTTTGTTTGGACGAAAGCCGTAACTGTTTGGGCTAAATTCGCTCTCCCATTTCGTACTCGTCCATTGGCTGATGGCTTGTTGTATAAGCCTGTCCTTTACTGTGGGAATACCCAGTTTCCTAACGCCTCCCTGTGGTTTGGGTATCTCTACCCGCTTCACTGCGCTGGGTTCGTAACGTCCTTCCAGTATCTCTTTACGAAACGACGCCCATGAGGCGGTAAGGTAGTCGCGAAGTTCATCGCTCTGCATTCCGTCCACGCCTCCGGCGCCTTTATTTTGAATAACCTGTTTACTGGCTTTCGCTATGTTTCGTATGTCTAAGATTTCTTCTAACACGTTTCAAAAAAAATTCTCCGGCTCATCTCTTTCGTTCTTTCGCTCAAGCTTAGCTATACTCCTTGTATCTTTTACTTTCGGCTTCCGGCCTATCATCTCATACACAGGTTTAGTTTATTTTCTGTGTTCTCACGCTTCGCTTGAAGACTTTACGGCGATTGAAGCCCGTTCTAACATTCAGCCCTTCGGCTTTAGACTATGCCTACTATGGCTTCGGCTGACTTCTGCTCTACCCGCCCTGCATTGATTTTGTTTCCTTTGCAGTTTGTTTTACTTCTTTGGCACTCGCTCGTACCGCCGACAGTTTGGTGGCGCAGACCTCTCAGGGTAAGTGGTTCCGCTTTCCGTTCATGTAGCCTCTTCATTTACCTTGTTGCAAGCTGTACAGTATCGGGCTTTTGTTTCTATTGCAACATCACCCTTGCAACCCGGCCTCATATGAAGTTTCTGTTCGTAGGCTCAAACGTTTGTCTCGGGCTTCCTTCAGATTTCTGATCACACAGAACACCCTTGCCTCTGACTAATGATAGGTACTGTAACCCTCATTCGGGACTTCCACCCTATAGCTGATACTACATGCCTGACACACGATGAAAAAGCGGTTTCATTTCGAAACCGCTTTGATTATCCTATTCCGTTGTGTTTACTGCGTTATGAGTGTGTTATAGTCAAATTCTCTATTAGGTACTTTCCAGGTCCATTTATTATTATCTCCAGGTGCTATTTTTACAGCTAATGCTGCGGGAAAATTACCTCCTTTGTCGGTGCTTAACCGATCAATTGTGGCTCCCCAGCGTTTTAGGTCAAACCAGTCAAACCCTTCGCCCCATAATTCGATACTTCTATACAATTTGATTTCGTTCAACAAGTCATCTCCCGTTTTTGTACAGGTGTAAGCGGGGTCTCTACCGGATGTTTTTGTCAGTTCGATTAACAAACTTTGAATTTCAGAGGCTGCTTTATTTTGAAAATATTTAGCCTCGGCCTCAATCAGAACCATCTCGGAGGATCTAAAGTTATTTAAATGTCCTACACCCGGCATGTCATTTGCGCTAATTTTAAACTGCATATAGGCATACAATGTAGCATTTGACTGTACTGTGGGGAATAAACTTCTGCCATAGGCAGCTAATGCGGTACCAGCCTGTCCGGTACTTGCATTGTACGTGTAGCCGGCGGGATTAAGAAATAGGCCTTTTCTGATATCAGTAGCAGGAATTTGGTCGTAAAGTTGCTTATTGATACATTTCGGGTAGGTTCGAACGGCACTTGCCGTGGAATTGTATGAAATGTAGGCGAAATAGGAGTAAAAATAAAGGGTTTCGTCAGAAGCACCGTAACAACTCCAAATCCATTCTGATGTAGGATTACAGAATCCTGCCTTGTAGGATGCCACATTCATTAACGGATAGCCGGTTCGTGCCAGTTTCGCATATTTTTCTGCATTAGCATAATCTTCTTTGTTTAGTGCCGCTCTTGCGTAGGTAGCATAGGCTACATTAATATCCACATCGAAATTTTTTCCGGAAGCTCTTTTTTTACCGGAAGAGGTGTATAGGCCGATCGCATCGTCCAGGTCTTTATAGATTTGTGTGTAACACTCTCCCAAAGTGGACTGTGCAATATCACCCGTACTTTCGTCCAATCTTAAAACTACTCCTTGTGAAGCCCCATTTTGCGAATCTTTCCACCGATTTGCATAAAGTTGTACCAACATCATATAGCTGTAAGCCCGATAAGTAAGTGCCTGAGCTTTGATAAAACCTTTGTCGGCCTCTGAACCGGCTGCCGCGTCTATCCGTGCGATAACGGTGTTTGCATTTGCTATAATTTTATAATAATAATACCAGGGATAATAACAGTAGATAGAGGTAGTATTTTCGTTATATGTGGCATTAATAATGGCGGCCCAGCCAGTCAAATACACATAAAAATCTTTCCCCGGATAATTACCATAGTACATTTTAATGGTTCCCTCACCATTAAAACCCTGGGAACCAAGGTATTGCATGGTCATCATCTTTGACAAACCATTAATAGCCAGCGCAGCATTACTGGTGCTGGCGAAAGCGGTAGCCGGACTGGTGCTGCTTGTAGGCACAGTGTCTAAATAATCTTTTTTGCAGGCCTGCAAAAGCAGAGCAGGTGCAAGAATAATCGCTATAATAAGTTTCTTGTTCATAATAATATTTTTATAAGCCAACATTAATACCAAGTGAAAATACTCTTGGAGTCATAAAATAGTTGTAGTTCGTTCCGTCAAAAGACTGTTGTGGATCCATCCCCTGCAATTTTGTGAAGGTAGCCAGGTTCTCTAAGGTCAGGCTCACAGCTACATTGGCCACACCTATTTTATTAATTAGGGAATTGGGTAGCTTGTAGCCCATCACGATATTCTTAATAACAGCGTAGTTCCCGTTCTGTAAGAACCTTGTGGAGGTGGCATTGGTATATTGGCTTCTGTTAAAATCAATTACCGGTACCCCGTTCGGATCAATTCTGTTGGCTGAGGTTTCTGTTATACCGGCAGGCACTCCATTCCATGCTTTTAGCAAGTCCGAATGCAATGCACTGGCAGAGCCCGACATGGACATAAGGCTTTGGTAGTTATAGTCAATAATTTTAGACCCCAATGAGTAGGTAAACAAACTCGAAAGCGAAAAATTCTTCCAGTCTAATTTTATGGAAAAACCACCAAACATCTTTGGAATAGAACTACCACTCCAGTTACGCAACGCGTAGGTAGCGTTTGTTGTATAATACTTATCGCCTATTTGCGTAACAAACTGTGAAGGTATTGCCGTTTTGTTGGTAATACTGGCGTCTCCTCCGTTATACACAACAGTATCAGGAATGTAAAGTGCATTTCCATTCATTTGATCTACCCCTACGTATTGATACAGCCAATAATCGTATCTGCCGTGACCTTCCATGTACTTTTTCGATCCGTCAATAATTCCATTTTTTCTATTTTCTTCCGGCAGCTTTACAATTTTGTTTTTTAAGAAGGTGGCATTCACTCCCAGGTTCAATACCAAATCGCTTCTTTTAATCACATCAGCATCAAAAGACAGCTCCCAGCCCCGGTTTGACATTGTACCCAGGTTTTTGGTTACCACAGCTTCGGCACTACCGGAACTTGTGGCCCCTGCGGAAAGTGGAAGATTCACGTCAAATAACAAATCAACCGAACGTTTGTCAAAATATTCTGTTGTAAAGTTTAGCCTTTTAAATAAGGTACCTTCTAAAGCGGCGCCCCAGTTTTCTGTGGTTTCCCATCGGATCGGTAGTGCTTCGTTTTGCGATTTATAGATTGCCGCTACATTCGCATTTTGCCCCATACTATAGAGAGACATGTACGCATACATTCCGGCACTTTGGTCGTTTCCTACCTGTCCAAATCCGCCCCTAAGTTTTAAGTAGTTGATTGCCGGAATGTTCTGGAAAAACTTTTCTCGGCTTAAAATCCAGCTACCACTCAGAGACCAGAAATTACCCCAACGATTTTCCTTGTAGAATCGAGAAGAACCGTCTCTTCTGATGGATCCCTCTAAAAAATACCGCTGGTCATAATTATATCGGATTCTACTTAAATAACTTTCGGTACGATAATTATTTTGATAGTCTGTCAGGTTGGTAATATTGGTGAAGTTCACAAGATCAGTCTGACCGGCAAAGGTTTCTGTTGTTTTATACCCATACAAATAACTGTAATAATAGCTATAATTCTCGTGTCCGGCTAACACATCTACATTATGCATGTCGAAGGATCGCTTCCAGTTCAGTTGTTGCTGAAATGTGTACATTTTATAGCGATACAGCTCGCGGGATGCCCGCCCTTTGTTGCCCTGGCCGTCGCCAATAATGGCATTATTATAGGTTTGATTTTCCGAATTTCTCAAATTCAGATCACCTTTCAACGTAAATGTAAAGTCGCGTAAAAACATAATATCTGCAAATGCCTGGCCCTGCATCGTATTTCTGAAGGTGCGATCCATATTCAACTCGTTTTCCCAAATCGCATGGCGGGCTGTATATTGAGGTCTCGTATATTTGCTACCATCATCATAGATTTTATTCCCACTTCCATCTAAAATATAAGCCCCGTTTGAAGCGGCTGCCGTATCGTGTAAGTGAACCGGATATACGGGCGCCATGATTCTTGCATTGTAGATTGGGTTTACGAAGGACGTGTTACCATCAGAATAGTTGTTCATGATCTGGTGAGAACCGTTCATCATAAATCCGGTTTTAAACCAATTTACCGGAGTGATATCGCCGTTTAACCTGCCTGTAAAGCGTTGATAGCGTGATTTCTTAAAAAATCCCTTTTCATCCAAATAGCCTGATGAAAAATAGATACCACTTTTCTGATTACGGGCACCTCCATTTACGGAATAATCCTGCCTACGCCCTGTTTGCTCGATGGGTTGGTACCAGTCCAGGTCGTCTGTATAGCCATCCAAGATTCTTGCATCGCTCAGAAGCTTTCCATTCGCATCAAAAAGTGCATCCGAGGGCTTATTAAATATATTATACTTAATATTATCGTTAATTAACGACTGGGTGGCCTTGGCATTCGCCTTCTCTACCGTGTTATAGGTTGTAGGATTGGTAGTAAGCAGGTTGTTTCTGTACCCTTGCCACATGGCCTCCATCCATTGTGCTGGGTTCAATCGGGAATATTCTTTGATCCCCCTTGTGTACATCCCCTGATTCACGGTGGCATTAAAGACTGGTTTTGCTGAAGTTGCATTTTTTGTGGTTATTAAAACCACACCGTTTGCTGCCCGGTTCCCGTAAAGCGATGCGGAAGCTGCATCTTTCAATATAGACACACTTTCTACGTCGTTGGGGTTCAGATCGGCAACATTACCTGCAAAAACGACCCCGTCCACAACATATAAAGGTGTGTTGGAGCCATTTACGGAGGTGAAACCCCTGATCCGGATTGATGCGGTCGATCCTGGTTGTCCGTAAGTGTTACTAACCATGACACCAGGAGCAGCACCTTCTAAAACCCCTGTTACACTGGAAAGAGCCCTCTTTTGAATCTCTTTGGCATTGATGGAAGAAACTGCCCCAGTAATAGATTGACGGGTGGCTTTTCCGTAGGCAACCACCAACACCTCATCCATTTCAGACTCAATTTGGGACAAGGCCACTGTAATGGTGCTGGAGCTTCCCAATGTGTATTCCTGCCCTTTCATACCAATGGCTGTGATAATCAGCACGTCTCTGCCGGAGGGCACATTCAGGCTAAAAAGCCCTTCGTCGTTTGTGGCTGTACCGATTGATGTACCCTTTACCATTATGGATGCATTGGAGAGTGCAATACCCTTTTCATCGGTAATCACTCCGGAAATTTTGCGGGTTTGCGAATAGGCAAACGTGGCAGTAAATAAAAATACTGCTGCAAGCATAAAAAACTTTCTCATATGAATTTTCGTTTTATCAAATTTTATTGCCACAAGGCAACCGAACCAATGCTGCAAGTATAGTCAATTAATCTGAAAATATTCTAATTGGTTAAACTTTTGCCAAAAAAACCATAGGTATGCCCCGTTTGTCCCGGGGGCGAGCCCAAAATTGAATCCATCCATATCCTTTCCTGCCTGATTTTTTGCAGGTAGGGATCAAATTTAATGATCCCTATATTAAATTCGTTACGAGCCCAATGGGGTATGATGACCATTTGAGAAAAAAAATCGAACATGGTTTATCCTTTATAAATAAGACCCCCCGACGGGAGTTGTACAACGAAACCTGATAAATTTTGCCATCTTATCTTAAAAAGTTGAATCTTTGCAAACAGATATGGCTTCGGAAGATACATATACTGATAAACAGCTTTTTGAGCAGGTGTCGTTAGGCGACGAATTGGCGTTCAGGAACATTTTTGAGCGCTTCTGGCCCCAGGTGTATGGGACTTCCTTGCATTTGCTAAAAAAAACAGAGGATGCGCGAGACCTCTCCCAGGAAATTTTCATCAAATTGTGGGAAAACAGGGCTCGCCTTTCGGATATTTCGCATCCCTCTTCTTATTTATATACCCTTTCGCGCAACTTTGTTATTGATTATTTGCGTAAAAAAGTCTTTTCTACTGAGAATACCGACTATCTGCTAAACTATTTCCAATGCGACCAGGCTACCCCACAGGAAAACATTGAGTATAAAGAGTTAAATCATCTTTTAGATGCAGCCGTTGACTCTTTATCTGGGAAAGTAAAAGAAGTATTTGTATTGAGTCGGCAAAAAGGGCTCACCCACGAGCAAATTGCAAAAGAACTGGGCCTATCTACGGTTACCTCCAAAACCTACATTGTAAGAGCCTTGCAACTCATTAGAAAATATATGGAAACCCACGCTGAACCGGGTGTTCTTTTGCTGATTTTTACCCTGCTATCAAAAAGTTAAAAAAAAGTTTAGGTTTTTTGTCTTACCCCCTGTTTTATTTGCGTCTTTACCTTTTGCATGGTCGTTAGAAAAATACAACAACTACTACAAGCATTTGTAGAGGATCGGATATCACCCGAAGAACTCACAGAACTTCAAGAACTTGTGAGGGATGAAGGAAATACATCCGTGATAGACGAATTTATGATGCAGGCTTATGGGGATAGCAATTTAATCGTAAACGAAAACCAGGATAAAGAGCAGATTTTCAATGAGATACGGACTCGCATCCTGGAACATCCCGGTAAAAAAAATTTTTTAACTCGGTAATGCAACCAGGTTGGCATCGTTGGCTGGGTGCTGCTGCCGCTATTTTAATTCTGGCGATGGTGGGCGGAACTTTCTTTTACCCACCCTGGCAGCAGAGAAATGAAAAGAAAACCGAGGCAGCTTCAAAACAGGATATAAAAGCCCCTGAATCGAATCGGGCAACAATAACTCTTGCCAACGGCGCCGTGATGTATTTGGACAGCGTAGGCAATGGACAATTAGCCACAGAAGGCAACGTGCGCCTGGTGAAGTTGGCAAACGGCAAAATTGCTTATGAAATACTTGACCCGGCGGTACAAGCTTCAAAGATTGTTCAAAATACCGTCTCAAACCCCAAAGCCAGTCAGGCCATAAACATTACTTTAAGCGATGGCACCAAGGTGTGGTTAAATGCAGAATCGTCTATCACATATCCTGTACTGTTCACAGGAACCGAACGAACTGTAACACTAAAAGGCGAAGGGTATTTTGAAGTAACCCAGGTAGTGGATAAAAAAGGGACTGCACAAAAATTTGTTGTAACTGCTGGAAACACACAAACTGAAGTGTTAGGGACCAGTTTTAATATTAGTGCCTATGACGACGAAGCTGCCGTAAAAGTAACCTTGTTAGAAGGGAGGGTGGATGTTGGCATAGGCACCGATAAACTTAGATTAAAACCCGGCCAGCAGGCAAGTGCACAGAC
>JBDHYK010000137.1:0-8215 GCA_039811305.1 Niabella sp. | reverse complement strand
CTTACCAGGGTTCGTTTCTACCCATCCCCTGAGTCAATGGGGAACCAAAGCGAAGCAATTAAAGGGGGGCTCAATCAAAAATCAGAAAAACAGTATCATAAATAAAAAATAAAACTTAGAATACCCGGGACAAAATTACCCAGAATTGCCCGCCGTTTTGTATCTTCGCTCCCAACCCCGCCAAATTGCGAGGCAAGTAATTGATTTATAAATGATTGTGCAAGTTTTCAGTACATCAACAAATGAATTTTAATGGAACCCATAATAATTACCGTAATCACAGCGATTATTGCGCTGGTGGCGGGTATCATTGCCGGCAAGTTCATATTTGCCAAAGATACCCGACAAAAAATAGAAGAGGCCGAACGCCTGGCTCAAAACATTAAAAAAGAAGCCACTTTAGAAGCAGAAACCATCCGAAAGGAAAAAGAGATTGAAGCCAAAGAGAAATTTGTATCTCTCAAGTCGGCGCACGACAAAGAAGTAAACGAAAGGAACAGGAAGATCGCAGACTCCGAAAACAGAATCCGTCAAAAAGAACAATCACTTAATCAGAAAGAAGCAAACGCCGACAAGCAGATTAAGGAAAATGACGTAATAAAAGACAATCTGAACAAACAGATCGAACTGGTAAATAAGAAACGTACTGAGCTGGAAAGGCATCAGGAAGAGCATATTCAGCGTCTTGAAAAAATAGCCGGGCTATCTGCAGATGAGGCTAAAAGCCAGTTAGTAGAAAGCCTGAAAAACGAAGCGCAAACGGTTGCCATCAGCTTACAGAAAGAAATTATTGACGAAGCCAAGCTCAAAGCCAATAAAGAGGCTCGCAAAATTATTATTCAAACCATCCAGCGCACTGCAGCCGAACAGGCAATTGAAAACTCAATAACCGTTTTTAACTTAGAAAGCGACGAAATCAAAGGTCAGATTATCGGGCGTGAAGGACGCAATATTCGGGCCATTGAAGCCTGTACCGGTGTAGATTTGATTGTGGATGATACCCCGGAGGCCATCCTCCTATCCTGTTTCGATCCCCTTCGGCGCGAGATTGCGCGACTAAGCCTTCAAAGATTGGTAACAGATGGTCGCATTCACCCTGCCCGCATTGAAGAGGTAGTAGAAAAAACCCGGAAACAAATTGAAGAGCAGGTAATGGAAATAGGCGAAAGAACCGTAATTGACTTAGGGATCCATGGCCTACATAAAGAACTTGTGCGAATGGTGGGAAGAATGCGCTATCGGTCGTCTTACGGGCAAAACCTATTGATGCACAGCCGCGAAACAGCAAATCTTTGTGCCATTATGGCCTCCGAGTTAGGATTAAACCCCAAATTAGCCAAACGAGCCGGCCTCCTGCACGATATTGGAAAAGTACCTGATGAAGAAAGTGAACTGAGCCATGCCCTGTTAGGTGCAAAATTAGCCGAAAAATATGGCGAAAACCCCGCTGTAGTCAATGCCATTGCGGCGCATCACGATGAAACAGAGATGCAATACGTAATTGCCCCCATCATTCAGGCCTGCGATGCCATCAGCGGTGCCCGACCCGGAGCCCGGCGAGAAATCATGCAGCAATACCTGCAACGGATCAAAGACCTGGAAACCCTGGCAACCAGTTATAACGGCGTAGAAAAAGCCTATGCCATACAAGCCGGTAGAGAATTAAGGGTGATCGTAGAATCTGATAAGTTATCCGATCAGGATAGTGATAAACTTTCCTTTGAAATTGCACAAAAGATTCAGGAAGAAATGACCTTCCCCGGGCAAATAAAAGTTACCGTAATACGAGAAAAAAGAGCCGTAAATGTGGCCCGTTAACCTCAAAAGACGAAATTAGCAGGAAAATAAAGTTTTTCTTTTTTGGATGTGTAATAAAGAATAGTTACCTTTGCACTCCTTAAAATTTGAGTTATGAGCAGCGCAATAGATTTTGTACACGACCAATTAACCCCTAAAAAGAGCTTTCCTTCCTTTAAAGCAGGGGACAACGTTACCGTCAATTATCGAATTATTGAAGGTACAAAAGAACGTATTCAGTCTTTCAAAGGAGATGTGATTAAAATTCAGGGAGTTGGTAGTACTGCAAGCTTCACAGTAAGAAAAATATCAGACGGCATTGGAGTTGAAAGGCTTTTCCCTTTTACCTCTCCTAATGTTGACTCGATCCTACTCAATAAAGTAGGGCAGGTGCGCAGAGCCCGATTGTTCTATCAAAGAGAAAGAAGTGGCAAGAGTGCACGTATCCGCGAAAAACGTATGGCAGTTGCCGATAAAAAAGTTGCGGCAAAAGCTTAAATTCATTCTTTTGAAATACCGAATCCTGCAAATAGCAGGATTTTTTTTGTTTGCGCAACAAAAAACATAAACCCTACGTTACTATTGTTTAGAAATAATCACTAACTTTATAATAATTCTTATTTACGCAGTTGAATCCGTATATTTGATAACTTAATTTTAAAAATATGGCAAATTTATATTTCTTAATGTTGGGCGGGCAGGAGTGGATCTGGATTATTCTTGCTTTATTGCTGCTATTTGGAGGTAAAAAAATTCCCGAGTTGATGCGTGGGTTGGGCAAGGGTATCCGCGAGTTTAATGATGCCAAGGATAATGTGAAAAAAGAGATTGAGGAAGGCGCCAATACAGTTAGTAGCGAAACCAAAAGCAATTAATCCCCGCCAGCACAATATTTTTATCCCGGTTACCGAAAGGTTTTATCGAAAGGAAATTGTATAGTCGGATTTATTTCAAATTCCGATCGTTTACTTTTTATTCGAAATTGATGCTATCCAAAAGCCATTTTCGAGAAGTGGTGTGTTCCCTATCTTTTTAATCATTCTGTAAATCAGCGTCTTAGCTGGTGTTAAGGCTTCCTGTTTGCGAAGCTATGGCCTTTGCTGCTACATAGGCGGTGCTCCAGGCATTCTGAAAATTAAATCCTCCGGTAATTCCATCTACATCCAGCACTTCGCCGGCAAAATACAAGTTGGGTTGCTTCCTGCTCATCATGGTATTAGCGTCAATCTCTGAAAGATGCATTCCTCCGGCGGTAACAAATTCTTCTTTAAACGTTGTTTTCCCTTTTACTGCACATTCGTAACTGATTAGATTCTTTATCAGGGCGGCCTGTTGACGAGAATTCAGGTCGGCCCAGCGGGTTTCGGATGTCAGGGCGCTGGCTTCCAGTAAAAATTCCCAAAGGCGCTTGGGAAGTTCAAAAGGGTTCTTGCTCGTCATTTTTTGGCGTGCCAAAGAAAATCTCAGCCCCTGGAACGCCTCTAAGAGCTGCGGTTCGTTGTACGGCGCCAACCAATTGATTAAAACCGTAAACTGCCAGTTTCTGCCTGCCAACTCTCTGGCTCCCCAGGCGCTCAGCTTCAATATGCAGGGACCACTTAGCCCCCAATGAGTAATTAATACAGGGCCACGTTGTTGCAGCTTTGTACCTGTTATCCGCACAATTACGTCAGCTACACTTAGCCCCGTTAAACTCGTGATTGGGTGTTGGGGCATATTGAAACTGAACAATGACGGAACCGGGGTTTGAACCCTGTGGCCTAAATCTCTCAGCCATTGGTACATTTCGGTTTTTGGGTAACCACCCGTTGTTATGCAAATGCAATCCGATTGAAGGGTTTCTCCGCTGTTTAAATGAGCATAAAAAAAGCCTTCTTTTTTTTCAACTTTTTTCAGTTCTGTCTGTAACCTTATTTCTACGCCATATTTTGCTGCTTCCTGTAGCAGGCAATTTACAATGGTTTGTGAGGAGTTGTTTACTGGGAACATTCGGCCGTCAGCTTCTGTTTTCAGAACGACTCCCCTGCTTTTAAACCATTCAATTGTGTCGGTTGTAAAAAATTGATGAAATACTTTTTTTACAAAATGGGCACCTCGAGGGTAGCTTTTGGTCATTTCAGGTATTTCGAAGCAGGCGTGCGTTACATTGCATCTGCCCCCACCACTAACTTTTACTTTTGCCAGTAGCTTGCCCGATTTTTCCAGTATCATCACCCGTAATTGAGGGTTCCACTTCGCAGCATTCACTGCGCAAAAAAAACCAGCGGCTCCCCCGCCCACAACAAGTAAAGTTTTATTCTTATGCATGCTCCCCTACCGTCTACGAAAACTAAAAAGCACCGTCCGGAGATTTTGTTAACACACAAATAATTCAGGATTATTCTTCTCTGCTTCTTCAATTGGCCCGTAATCTGAAAGAATGTCGGCTTTGTCTTTTCTTACGCAAACATTATGTTCAAAATGTGCAGAGGGCAAGCCATCCCGGGTACGTATGGTCCATCCATCCTCTTCAGTAAAAACATCTTTTTTACCCAGATTAATCATGGGCTCGATAGCCAAAACCATTCCGGCTTTTAGTTGGGTACCCGTGCCTCTTTTCCCATAATTAGGCACCTGTGGATCTTCGTGCAGACTTTGCCCAAGCCCGTGCCCTACCAACTCGCGCACCACGCCGTAACCGTGCTCTTTTTCGGTGTGCTTTTGGATGGCAAAACCAATATCGCCGATACGATTGCCGGCAATAGCCTGTTCAATACCTTTGTACAGTGATGCTTTGGTTATCCGTATCAAATCCTGAACTTCTGCCGAAGGTTCCCCAATGGCAAAAGTATAGGCATGATCTCCATGCCAGTTGTTATAAATAATGCCAATATCAATAGAAATAATATCGCCGGGTTGCAATTCGTCGGTATTAGGAAAACCATGAACTACCACATCATTTACAGAAATGCAGGATGCTGCAGGGAAAGGATTTTTTTTAGGGCCATAGCCTTTAAAAGAGGGAACACCTTTGTTGTCATGAATATAAGTATCAATAAATGCATCAACGTACTTTGTGGTGATACCCGGCTTCAGCTGCTTTGCTACCTCGGCAAGTGTACGGCTAACCATCAGAGCGCTTTGCCGCATCCGTTCTACTTGCTCGTCATTCTTTATAATAATCATATTCTGCAAATTTCAACAAAAAACCCGGTATTGGGAATACCGGGTCTTGAATATTTTTAATTTTTCTTCTATATCTGTATCGCCGAAGAGCTTTGTCTTCCCTGAATTCGGCCACTTTTCATCAAACCATCGTATTGGCGCATCATCAGGTGCGTTTCGATTTGTTGTAAAGTATCCAAAATAACGGCAACGTTAATCAGTAAGGATGTGCCCCCGAAGAACATAGCGAAGCCCTGGGTCATTCCGAAAATCAATTGCATGATACCGGGTAGAATACCAATTAAAGCCAGCAAAACAGATCCGGGGAAGGTGATCCGATCCATGATTGTTCCAATATAATCTGCTGTAGGCTTTCCGGGTTTTACTCCAGGAATAAAGCCATTGTTTTGCTTCAGGTTGTCGGATATTTGTTTGGGATTGAAAATCAAGGCAGTGTACAAGAAGGTGAACCCAATTACTACTGAGCCATATACCAACATGTACCAGGGGCTGGTAATATCTACAAAAGCCCTGCTGATATTTGCATTCGGGTTGCTCATGGTGAACATGGTGGGTACAAACATGATGGCTTGTGCAAAAATGATAGGCATTACACCGGCAGCATTTACTTTTAAAGGCAGGAACTGACGGGCGCCACCAAACTGGCGGTTACCAACAATTTGTTTCGCATAATTAACCGGTACTTTTCTTACACCCTGAATGAGCATGATACAACCCAAGTTGATGGCAATGAATGCAGCAACCTCAATGATAAAGATCAGAATATCGCCGGTTCGGTTCGATCGGAATGTTAACTCCTGGGCAATAGCTTGTGGAAAGCGTGCCAAAATACCTGCCATAATGATCAGCGAGGTACCATTTCCCAAACCTTTATCAGTAATTTTTTCACCCAGCCACATGATAAACAGGGTGCCTGAGGTTAAAATGATTGTAGTAGTTACGGCGAAATAAGGCTTAAAAGAGTCTATAATTGCCGGGCCTGATGTTTGATACAGGTAGGTAATATAGGCGATTGCCTGAACAAATGTAACCAATACGGTAATGTATCGGGTCATTTGGTTGATTTTTTTCTGGCCACTTTCTCCTTCTTTCTGCATTTTTTGGAAAGTAGGCACCAGCACTGTTGCCAACTGCATAAAAATAGAAGCAGTAATATAGGGCATAATACCCAGGGCAAAAATGGAGGCCATATTAAATGCTCCACCGGCAAAAGTATTAATCAAATCCAAGATACCGGTTTGCGCATTATTCTTGCTGTATTGCTCTAAAATTACAGGGTTAATACCTGGCAGAACAATATGGGCACCCACCCGATATACGGCTACCAATGTTAAAGTAAAGATTATCTTTCTTCGTAGTTCTTCTATGCCCCAGATATTCTTTAAAGTTTGTATTAGTTTTTTCACTGATTTTTTTCTTTAATTGACAATTGGCTAAAACTAAATGACGCTACTCAAAGCGTCTGTTATTTTTCGCACTCTTTTATTTTACAACTTCAACAACACCCCCTGCGGCTTCTATTAAAGATTTAGCCTTTTCACTTGCAGCATCTACTTTTACGGTAAACTTACCCTTCACCTCACCTTTTGCTAAAAGTTTTACCCGATCTGTTTTGCTGGTAATTCCTAGTTCATACAAACTTTCAATAGTAAACTCTGTTACGTTGTAAGCTTCGGCCCATTGGTCTAACTGCCCCACATTGATGGCTTTATACTCTATCCGGTGTGGATTTTTAAACCCTCTTTTTGGTGTACGTCGTTGAATGGGCATCTGACCGCCTTCGTGACCTAATTTTCTTTTGTAGCCGGCACGGCTTTGTCCACCTTTGTTACCTTTGGTAGAAGTGCCACCATAGCCACTGCCTTCACCGCGTCCAATTCTTTTTGCTTTTTGTACGGAACCTTTTGCAGGTTTTAATTCGTGTAGTTTCATTTTTAATTTGCTTTTTATTTTACTTGCGCCTCAAAGCAAGAGGCTCGCTTTTTTAATAATTTAATTTGCACATACATTCTTCTTGTTTTTATCAATCAAAACTAAGAAAATAAAAACGATGCTCCCAAACAATGGAACAAAAATTGTTATACATACACCAATTACTTTTTTCCAAAACGTGAATTTGGAACTTAGTATCATTGACAATGCTAATACAGTTAAGAACACATGTAAGACTATGATGATAGTCAAAAATTCTGAGGGAACAATTAATGTCATCGTTCTAAGTATTAACAATTATTTAATCAAGAATATCAAAATAAGTGTCACACCCACCACCAGAACAGTTAATTTGTTGTGTAGAAACACAAGCATAATCTTCCCACAAACAACCTGAGTCAACACCATGAACTTTTTTACAATCAGGGTGTGCTTTAATAAATGCATCCGTAGCAGCATTCACAGCCTCTATAGAAGAAGACTTTGTTGTACGAACTGACAAAATTGTCCGCGAACAACCTCCATCTGGTGCCACAAGTCTGGGAATGGTTGTTGTTGGTACAGTATTAGTATTCAATACCTCGGTAAAGAGGAGCATAGAAATTTGTTTCCTTAGAAAAATCTTGAATCCCTTGTGTACATCATCCTCTTCTGAAAAAGTGTCTTCTGTAATTTGTATATTCTTTTTTAGTTTATTAAAATCAAAAACGACTCTTTTTAAACTATTACTATTTTCAAAAATAACCTCGTATCCCTCAGTTACAGTATTCACAGAAAATATATAACCATTCAAATTTATTTTCCAATCATTCAGTACAAATTCACTTGCCACAAGTTGATACACGGCCGTTTGATCGTTTAACGAAATTATCTTCATTGAAGAAATACCCAAATTACCGAGCAATTGAGATACGCCAGAATTTGTTTTAAACAAAGAAATTTTATCAAATTCTTTTTGTTTAGTACAAGTGGTAAATCCTAAAAATACGACCAACGTGAAAAAAACTGCTATTAAATTCTTGCATTTCATTCTATTTAGTTTACTACTTGATTTTTTGGAATTATGAAAGAACTCTACTTGGCTTCTTCCACTTTCAGCATGTGCCCCACTTTGCGGATCATGCCCAAAATTTGAGGAGTAGCTTCTACTTCCCGGCTGCTGTTGGTTTTGTTCAGCCCTAACGCTTTCAGGGTGAGCTTTTGCCTCTCAGGCCTGTCAATTGGACTCTTCACCAGTGTAATTTTTACTTTTTTCATACTATTAAAGTTTAGGGGTTTAAAAGCTCAATCGCCGAACTTTCAAAATCCTTTTTGAAGTACA
>JBDHYK010000136.1:0-8512 GCA_039811305.1 Niabella sp. | reverse complement strand
ACATGTCTCCAAAGCAATACAGGGAAGCAAACGCTGAATATCCCGGGCATATTTTGTTGAAGGATTAAAACGTCCGAATTATACAATTATTGAAAAGAAGCTCCTTGTACTTTTGCTATATCAAGCATTTAGTTTATGAACAGAAAACTCGTAGGAAGGCTGACCGTGCTTTCCGGTATAATTGGGTTTCTCAGCTACTTCCTGGTTTTGGGAGCCGTAAACTTTAATTTTGAATTCTTTTCGAATCCGGGATCCATATTTTCTACAAAGAATGCAAGTAGCAGCCTGCTTAAGTGGAGTATGATAACCGACATATTGGGTTATTACCTCTTATTGCTTCCACTGCTATTTTTTATTTACGATTGGCTAAAAACGAAAACAGAGTGGCGGAATGTTTTTACCTTCTTTGGTGCTGCCTATATTTTTGCCGGGGCACTGGGTGCTGCCCTCCTCGCAGCTTCCTGGCCCGTGTTGCTGGATCAGTTTCCAAACGCAAGCCCTATTCAGCAGGAAATCATCAAATCTACTTTTGAAAACTATTATCTTTTAGTTGGCGGCGGAATCTGGAATCTCTTCGATGCCCTGATGTTTGGGCTTTGGTTCATTGCTATCGGTTCTTTTATTAAAAGGACAAATTCCCGTTGGGGTTGGTTTACTATTCTTGTTGGCATGCTATCGGCGTTGAGCTTTCTTGGCAATATACTAAGTATAGAAGTTTTGGCAGAAATCACTCTCAATCTTTATTTGATCGCTGTCCCTTTATGGGCCGTATGCTTTGGTCTGGCGTTAACACAACAAAAAGTGCTTTCAACGAAATGACCTGTTTTTTAATTCAGAAAATCTAATATATGATTTACAAATTTTCATTAATAGAAAAAATACTACTGTCAAACGACATCATCCCGCATCCGTTCACAGACGCGTCCTCGTCGGTAGGGCTTGGTTTTGCTTTAGGAACTGCCGTAAAAACGGGAATTACGGATCAACTTTCTATGGATTTCAAAAACGTGAGGCAAATTGCCAAAGGAGCAAATGTAAGCGAACTGGGCGCAGAACTGATTCTTGATTGTTTGGATGCTTTGGGCTATGTAAAGAAAAACGAGGCACAGTATGCGTTTACAAAGAGAGGCGAAAAAAATCTTTCAGCTCAATCCCCGAATAATTTTCGCCACTTTATTTTATTCTGTGATAATTTGTATAAAGGATATTTACATTTAGACGAAACCATCCGCACGGGAAAAAGACCTGCATCCCATACACTGGAGCAAAACACGGACTATGAGTGGGAATTGTTTTCAAGAGCCATGATTGATATTTCAAGAACCAATTTAAAAGAAGTAGCTGGTAAAATACCTGTTGCAAAAACTGCTACCCAAATGCTCGACTTAGGCGGTTCGCATGGATTATACAGTATTGAACTATGTAAACGCAATCCCCAACTTAAGGCTACAATTATTGACCTGCCTCCAGTGGAAAAATATGCAGATGAGTGCATAGCAAAATTCAACGCAGCAAAGAATGTTTCATTTCTTCCTGCCGACTTTATGAAAGAGCAACTCCCCAAAGGAGTTGACATCGTTCTGGCATTTAATATCATACATGGTCTCAATCCGACAGAAAATGAAACATTAGCAAAAAAAGTTTTCGATTCTCTCAATGCGGGTGGAGTATATGTAATTCTCGACCAAATTAAAGGAATTGGAGGAAGCTCTCAAATGTCCAAAGCCACAACTTCCTATATGGCCTTAAACTTATTGCACCAGGCGGGAGGCAAAACGTATTCAAAAGCCGAAATTGATGCTTATACAGGCAGGGTTGGCTTTCGAAAAACAGAGTTAAAAAAACTGAATGCCCCCGGTTTTGGCCTGGTGATTTGCCATAAGTAAAACAACCTCTAAAATAACTGTTGCTCCTGAAGTATGTAAAAGAACTTTGTTGCTTCTTCGATGTTGATTACTACACAAAGTTGTGCTCCAAATCCATGAAACTTTTATTTCTGCAAATGAGAAGCGCTGTTGAAGAAGTTTTAAGAGCTCTAGTGGTGAATGCTGTATTGAAAAAGAAAAAACAGATCGGAAATATAAAGAATATTGTTTATGCATCACTATATAGAAATTCTTGCCAGCCCTAAAGTAGTCTTTGAATATATTGCAGAACTTGACAAACATTGCGAATGGCAGGAAGCAATTCTTGCCTCCAAAAAAATACCCGGCGGTGCCACTCAGCTGGGCACGCGGAATACTGAACTTAGAAAAATGCCCGGTGGACCCAAAGAAATTACTTCCGAAATAGTCGAATATGTTCCACTGGAAAAAATTAAAGCGAAGACGGTAAGTGATGGCCCCATTCGGGCAACAATTACCCTTACTGTAACTCCATTAGACGGTGGAAGCAAATCCGGACTAAGGTTTTCTGCCGAGCTCACCGGTATTGGGATTGGGAAACTCTTTGTTCTCATCGCACGAAAAAACAGTCAGAAACAAATCCCCAAGGATCTTTTAGCTCTCAAACAACGGATTGAAAATTTAGAAAAAAATAGAAATAAGGGGGTTGGGGTATAATAGTGTAGTACATAGCCCAAAAGAATTTCTTCATTTTTGGGGTTACGGCAATTTCGCCGCCTTCGTTGTGCAGGCTGGCATCGGGGCGGCTGCTGCTAAAGTGTATGCTATTGCCGTTGATGCTGCTTTTGATGGCGCGGCGCAGGCCACCCGAGCGCATCATCAGGCTGCCCCTATTGTTGGGAATGCCGGTGCCCGGCCATTTTTCATTAAAAAATGCCTTGCGCTCAAAATTGCGGTCAAACTCGTCTGCAAGTTCGGTTTTAACGTCTTTTACAAATGCTTTAAAAAAGGTTTCAAAATTCATTTATTTTTATTTAAAAAAATGAAAACAAAGGGGTCGGTTGTATTTGGCATAATTTTTTTTGTTTTTAAAATAGTTGTATATTTGCAATGACTTACCCACGGGCAGGTCGCCAACGTAGCCTCTTCGGGGGCTCTCGTTTTTTTCAGACCACTTGCTCTAACTCTCCATTTTCTTTTAATTTCCATATTGCTTCAATTTCTTGTCCTCCCTTTTTTCTAAACTTTACTACTTTTCTAATGTGGTTATTAGTTGATCCATCATCTTCTATCACAATAAATTTTGACTGCTTCTTACCTCTGTTGAGCATATTGCGAAGTGTATTGTCTTTGTCTTCGCTCGTAAATCCTTCCAGCTCGTAATATTTTCCATCAATTCTAAAATCAGGGCATTTGCCTTCGTATTTAGTCCCTATTAAATCGGCAAAGAAGTTTTTGTAAGCCGGATCGTCCCGATGTATCTTAGGCAGAATTTCGGTCTGTTGCCCATTCCTGGTAAAATGGTCGCAGCATTGCATCACATTTTTGTAGTCGTTGGCTAACTGATCTACCAACGGCGAACGGTGAATGCTGCCGCCATTAGCGTACTCTTTTACTTTTTGAGAAACTATGGCATCCGCCTTCAGTTTTGTTTGCCACTGGCATTTATCCTTTTCGTTTTGTAGCGTAATAAGAATACCGTGTACGCTTCCTCTTAGTCTTAGTTTTTGCCCGCAATGCTGCGCATAATAAGGGTGTTTGGGCGGGAAGATTACTTTGGCTTTTGCCTGGTTGTAGCGAAACATCTCGGGCACGGCTTGCCTGCCTTTAGCCGTGGCGGTTTCGGAATCGGTTACCTCGTATTTGCCTTTACGCACCTGCACAATATTGCAGCGGCAACGCCAGCCAAAGGGTATCCAGTGGGTGTTCCAGAACGGGTCGTCAAAAGGCAGGGTAATACCGTGCAGGGCGGCATGGCTGCGCATTGGCAATGCCCAGTTGATTTACTATATGCACATCAGCAAACCCGATGAACTCAGCGATGAGCAATAGGCGATGAAGTTACGCGAGTTGGAATGGATCAGGAGCAAAGAGACGAAAATAAATTAGTTCCTTTTGAACATGTCGTAGAAACTATGCCCAAAGTAGCCAATAAATCCGACAGCTAAGCATAATACTAAAAGAAAACCAAAAAAGTTCATATCACAAAACTATGGCAAACGATCTTAATTTCAATATTAAGTTTTCAGTTCAAAACGATAACAAAGTTATCGCTGCCGTAAGCAATGTGACTGCAGGTCTGGTACATGAAGAACAGGGGGAGTTTGATGTTGATAATGTTTTTAATAAAACATTCAACAGTATTAGTAACAATATTCGACAGATTCAATTTTCTTCGGTACTGAATCAAATAGATCGGTGGGTCGGAGCATTTGAGGAATTGTCCCAACCGGGGCTGCAGCTTAGCAGTTCGATGGCCGATTTGTCGGCTATTTCCGGGGTTACAGGTGAATCGCTTAAAGAAATAGAAGGTTATGCCCGTGCCAATGCGAAAGCTTTTGGCGGCGATGCTGCACAGAGTGCGGAAGCGTTTAAACTCATTTTATCTCAGCTTTCTCCTGAGATTGCCAAAACACCTGCCGCTCTGAAAGCGATGGGCGAAACGGTAAGTGTTACGAGCAAGCTAATGGGTGGGGATGCCATGTAGGCAACATGTGTATAACAAGTATAAGGCATTGTTCCGCAAGGGATGATGCCTTTTTTATTTTTGTAAGAATGGCATACACAAGGCATAATTACATCAAATGGATTCGTAGTGTAGTGGTCATCTACAATCAACATAAGGAATACGATGTACCAGATACGCATATTGTACGAAATATTTTCCCCAAACACAATATTTTTATTTCTTACCGCACCTGGATGGTGATCAAAGGCACACCGCTAACATCGCCCGAGGCATGCAAAGAACAGCTTACTCTTTTTAATTAAGAATTAGTAATTAAGAATTAAAAATTTTCGGAGCTTCCACAATGATTTCGGCAGTGGCCGGTATCCTGGCGGGTTCGGGTCGGGTGTCCTGAATCTGGCAGGTATATACCAGGTTGTGTTCGCGTACACCGTCATCCCTTCGGGCACGTTTCAGGCTTTCGCGAATCAGCGGGCTGTAGTGTGCATGGCCGCTCCATCCGTGCAGTGCGGTGTGAATGGCTTTTACCAGTTGCAGGTAAGTGGCCTGTGCGGCTATCTGCCCGGCAGGTGCTTTGCTGCTGCTGTTGGTGAGCTTTACATCGGCCACGGTGATGGTGATGGCTGCCACGCCCAGCTGGCTTTGCCGCCCGGCATTGCTGTAGCTCACCTGGCTGATGTCTATCAGTGCGCAGGGCCATTTCACGGGGAAGTTGGGACTGTAGTCGTCCAGTTGCCCCCAGTCTTCATCAATGTATTTGAGTGCCGGTATTTCGGCTGCCAGCCGGTTCTGAATGTCTTGAATGAGGATGTTCATTATTTTTTTCTTTTTAAAACGGAAGTGATGTAATTGGTTAAATCTTGCGGTACTACTTCATTGGCTCTTTTTTGTATGGCGGCTTCCAGATCGGCATGGTAGCCAACAAACTGCCTTTGGGGAATGGTGATGGTGGTTCCTACTTTCATCAGTGCCAGGGCTTTCCAGTACCCGGCCTCGGTGCTCAGCTTGCGGTTGCGTTTGGTATTTTGTGCTGCTCTGGTCTTTACGCTGTAGGTCAGGGCATTGTTGCTTTTGTAGTACATAGCCCAGAAGAATTTTTTCATCCGGGCAGTTACGGCAATCTTACCGCCCTGGTTGTGAATGGTGGCATAGCCCACGTATGACGATGCCGAAATAGTGCCTGCCGCAAGGTTATCGTTCACCTGTACGCTGTTTTGCAGGTCGCCATCGCGGTAAAGGGTTTTACTCTGGCGGCTGCCGGGGTAGTTGCTTTTGCCTTTCCAGTTGTTGCCGTAGAAGCTTTGGGTGCGAAAGTTTTCGGCAATCTGCCGCTCCCAGTCGGCAGCAACGAACTTAAAAAGCTTTTTAAAAGAGTTTTCAAAATTCATTTATTTTTATTTAAAAAAATGAAAGAAAAGGGGTCGTTTGAGGAATTGGCGGGAAAAATGCATCAGCAGGCGCAGCAGCATGAACAGGTTGATTTGATGGCGCTGCTGAAACGGCATCAGTCGTTTCGGCAGGAAATTCAAAAGTCGCAGCAATCGTGGCTTCGTTTTCTTGTAGCCACCAGCGGTACGTTATTTGCTGTATTAATCGCGCTTGGAGAAAAAACAGCACTTGCAGGCTATGCCCGCCCGGTGTATGGCTGGGCAATAGCCGCACTTGGATGCGGCATAGTAATGCTGTGTATAGCGCTATATGAGCAGCCATTTCATCATAAAAAGGATTTGGCGCATTTTTTACAAGAAGTGCAAAAAGCCGAAGCCGAAGCTCGGGAAACCGATGTTGTTTTGGCTTATAAAACACCAGCCATTTTTGGCATTTGCGAAAAAGCCGGGTATATTTTTTTGATCGCCGCCGTATTGCTGTTAGTGGCACTGTCGCTGTTATTGTACGTGGCATAATTTTTTTTTTGTTTTTTTTAAAATAGTTGTATATTTACAGCAGTGCTGTTAAGTTATATTCGAGTTGTATCGGTTCCCTGACTTGATGGCACTATTTTTATATAAAGTCTATAGAGTAAGGCTGTTCGTAACCATCTTTCATTACTTCCATGTTTATTTCAACGTTTATTCCATTCCACACTGCTTTATAATACCTGTAATGTATCACGCCGCGGGCTTTTTTTCTTCCAATATTTTTTGAAGACTTTTCAACGCCTTCTCCCAGCTTCGCCTGCTTAATAAATTTGGAGCCAGTAACAACCTCTTCAATACTTTTTACAATTTCTTTATTTTCAGGGTCGGCGATGTGTTTGATGATAGATTCAAGGTTTGAACGTGAAACTCTAACCTCTGAGGCAAACTGACTGCCGGTAAAGGTTAAGTGATGGCCTTTTTTTATAATACCGTGAGACCAATTTATAAGTTCCAGGTTCTTTGATTTTCGCTCTTTTTTTTGCGCTTGAAAATGTTCCTCCACTATCTTTTTAGCCTTACACCTGTCGCCTTCTGCATCCAGCAACCATTTACCCAGTTCCATCCATCCGCTCAGGTTCAGTTTTTCGCCGTTGCAATGCTGGGGGTAGTAGGGGTGTTTTTCGGGAAAAATTATCTGCTGCTTTCCGGGGTTGTACCGGAATATAGCCGCACTGTTTTTGCCGTTTTTGTCCAGGGTTGTGGTTGCTTTTTCTCCCTGGGCAATGGCGGCTGCATTGTTGCTGTGTGGTTTGTCTCCTTTGGGAACCCGCACCACCCGGCAGTGGCAGTTCCAGCCGTTGGGTGGGAAATAGCTGTTCCAGAAAGAAGCGTCCATTGGCAGTACGGTATGTTCCAGTGCCCGGTGGCTGTCGCGCACGTTGGGGCCGTTGTCTGTAAGGTATTCCAGGTCGAATAAATCCTTGTCCTCCCAAAACCGGCTCCACTCACCGGTTGCATGGGCGGCTTAGTTGCGCATTGCCAGTGCCATGACCTGCTATTATTTTCATCTGGATCCGGACAGCCTCAGCGACGAAGAATTTGCAATGCGATGGAACGAGTTGTTGTTTATCCGAAAGAAAGAATCAGGGAAATAACACAGGCCAGCAGAATGGCTAATACAAGCACGCCCCGCCACTGTTTTCGTTCTTTTTCGGATCCGATGCGATAAGCGTGGGCTATTGAAAAGGGAAAGGCGACTAACAGCAAAAGAAGCCTGAATGTTCCTTTGATTACAAAGATGACAAGATTATAAACGCAGATTGCGAAAATAACAAAAACAAAAAAATTCAGCATGGTCAATATTTTAGAGTACATATTGCCTCTGAAAGATCAGATGAGCAGCAATTTACAAAAAATTGGTGTCAATTCTGATTCGGCCCTTAACAAGTTCGCCGGACTTGAAAAACAGTCGAAAGAAACGGCACAGCCGATGAAGGACTTCGGAGGTAGTGTAGGTGCCTTGCGCGAAAATAGCGATACCTGTTACACTCCGAAAGGATTCCCAAAAACAATATTCAGGCCATCCACACCTACAAAAGCCAAATGAGCAAGCTGAAAAAAACATCACCGAGCTGGAAGCCATCAAAGAAAGCCGGTTGAAAAGGGAAAAGAAGCATTTCAGGCGATCTCCCTTGGATTACCTATTCAACATGCATAGAAAGGATTGTCCCTTTTCCTAAAACAAAAACTATGACAGGGATCATTTTTCTGTTAAAGGCTAGCAGACTAACTTTGTAGCACAATAATTAAAAAAAGTAACACGTGAAAATAAAACGTTTTGGAGTTTCTCTTGAAGAATCCGTTTTAAAAGAATTAGACAGTCTGGTACAACACCGAAAATTTCCAAATCGTTCCCAAGCCATTCGCCAGTTGATTAAGGATGCCCGTGAGCAGGAGCAGATGGATAAAAACGCAGATGTTGCCGGGGCATTGGTACTCCTCTATGACCATCATAAACGCAACCTCAGCAGTAGGCTCACCAAAATTCAGCACGATCATTTTCAACAAATCGTATCAACCCAACACATACACTTATCGCAAGATATTTGTATGGAAATCAT
>JBDHYK010000135.1:0-8858 GCA_039811305.1 Niabella sp. | reverse complement strand
CAGGCTCTTTAATATGTATGACTAATGGATATGCCATAGTGTAATTATTTAATAGTCCAAAGATAAAACAAAAAAATCCAATAACCAAATATTGGACTATTTATTTTTATAATTCGTATTACTCCAATAACTTGCATTTTAAAACAAGTTTGAGACGAGTACGAGCCCCTCAACTCAATAAAACGCCTATACAAGAACCCAAATCAATTGATTTCATGATTAATATCATGTGGTTGCTTTAAAATCCTTCATAGCTTTGGTAACCGATTAGCCACGAAACAGCCGAATTTTTTTATTCAGTGGCTGATACGATTTGATAAGCCATTTGTTATGAATACCAAAAATTATTTTGCAGATGCGGATCTGTCCCAAACGGATCCCCGGGTAAAATTGTTGAACGCAAAAATAAAACGAGAAGGGTTCAAGCCCGATGCTCTGATCGAAATTTTGCACAACGCCCAGAACAGCTATGGGTATTTGCCCCTCAATGTGCTCAAATACATTGCCCTGAAACTGAAATTACCCCCCTCCAGAATTTTTTCAACAGTTTCGTTTTATCACTTTTTCTCTACAAAATCCAAGGGCGACCATACCTGCCTGGTTTGCACCGGCACAGCCTGTTATGTTAAAGGAGCACAAAAAATATTGGATGAAATTGAAAACCGGTTTCATTTAAAACAAGGGGAGGTAAGCGAGGATAACAAACTGGGGGTTCAGGCTGCGCGTTGTATTGGCGCCTGCGGATTGGCTCCCGCTGTAATAATTGATGATGAGGTTCAGGCAAAAGCAATTGCCGACGACATTATTGAAAAACTCAACACTAAACTACAAGAAGATGAACAGGCATGATTTTAAAACCATCATTGAAGCGGAAGTAGCCAAACAAAAGAATAGCCCCGTAAAGCACAAACTATGCGTTTGCTGTGGAGCAGGCTGTATTTCCTCCGGCTCAGAAAACGTGTTAAAAAAACTTCAGGAAGAAGTAAAAACCCGTGGGCTTGAAAACGAGGTAGAAATCATTCCTACGGGCTGCATGGGACCTTGCAACCAGGGGCCCTTAGTAAAAGACAAGCCCGACAATACCATCTACCAAAAAGTTGATGTGAGTAATGTAGGCGACATTGTAAAAAGCCAGTTGGTAGATAATAAACCTCTGGAATCTTTGCTGCTTTTTGCCGAAAACAGAGAAAAGCCCTTCCTGAACGCAAATGAAGACCCCTATTTTAAAAAACAACAAAAAATAGCTCTCAAGGATTGCGGAGATGTGAATCCGGAGAAAATTGAGGACTATCTGTTGTACGATGGGTACAAAGCGTTGGATAAAGCGTTGTTTGAAATGACGCCTGAAGACGTGATTGCCGAAATGAAGCACAGCCGTATCCGAGGGCGTGGAGGAGCCGGTTATCCGGTGGGGCTAAAATGGGAGTCGGTGTACAAGTACGTCAACAACCAGAAATACGTTATTTGTAATGGAGACGAAGGAGATCCGGGAGCTTTTATGGATCGGAGCATGTTGGAGGGCAATCCCCACCGGATTATTGAAGGAATGACGATTGCAGGCTATGCAGTAGGAGCCAACAAAGGCTTTGCCTACATCCGCGGCGAATATCCGTTAGCCATCAAACGTTTTGAAACCGCTTTAAAACAAGCCAAGAAACTGGGCTTATTAGGTAAGAATATATTAGGCACCGAATTTTCATTTGAGATAGAAGTACGTATTGGTGCCGGAGCCTTTGTTTGTGGAGAAGAAACTGCCCTAATTGCTTCCATCGAAGGAAAACGAGGCATGCCCAAACCCCGTCCGCCCTACCCTGCCGAAAGCGGACTTTGGGGCAAACCTACACTTATTAACAATGTAGAAACCATTGCCTCCATAGCACCCATCCTTTTCAATGGGGGCGAATGGTACAGCGAAATTGGCACGGCCAAAAGCGCCGGCACCAAGGTTTTTGCTCTGGCAGGAAAAATCAACCATGCCGGATTAATTGAGGTGCCCATGGGAACCACACTGAGAGAAGTAGTATTCGACATTGGAGGCGGCATTCAGGGCGATGGAAAATTTAAAGCCGCACAAACAGGTGGCCCTTCGGGTGGTTGCATCCCCGAAGAGCATTTAGACGTAAAATTAGACTATGAATCCCTAACGGCACTGGGCTCCATCATGGGATCGGGAGGATTGATTGTAATGGACGAAACCAGCGATATGGTAGATGTGGCCCGCTTCTTTATGGAGTTTTGCGTAGATGAAAGCTGCGGCAAATGCGTTCCCTGCCGGGTAGGCACCAAAATGATGCACGACCTGTTGCAAAAAATTTGTGATAACCAGGCCACACAACTTGATTTGGAGCGATTGGAAGAACTGGCCTATTATGTAAAGGATTGCAGCCTCTGCGGATTAGGCATGTCGGCACCCAACCCGCTCCTTAGCACCATGCGCCATTTCAGGCAGGAGTACGAAACCCGCATCCAGGCCCAAAGACAATCTCATCTTGCAAATGCTTAATCACACACGATCATGATTCCGATTACGATAACCATCAACGAAAAAAAAATCAAGGCCCGTTCCAGCCAAACCATTTTGGAAGTGTGCAGGGAAAATGGTATAGAAATGCTCACCATGTGCCATCTTAAAGGCCTCTCCGATACAGGTGCCTGCAGGCTTTGTCTGGTAGAGATTGAAGGTGTAAACCGGCTACTTTCGGCATGCACTACAAAGGTGGCCGACAATATGATCGTGCGCACCGATACCGAAAAAATAAAAAGATACCAGCGCATTACAACAGAATTGTTTTTTGCCGAGCGCAACCATATTTGCGCCGTTTGCGTAGCTAATGGTAATTGCGAACTGCAAAACTTAGGCTACAAGGTAGGATTAGATGCCATACGCTACCCTCACCTGTTTCCGCAATGCGAGGTTGACACCTCTCACGACTGGTTTGTGCTGGATCATAACCGCTGTATTATGTGCACGCGCTGCGTAAGAGTATGTGCAGAGGTAGAAGGGGCACACAACTGGAATGTGATGAATCGTGGCTACCAGGTTCGGGTAATATCGGACTTTAACACCCCCTGGGGCGAATCCATCACCTGTACTTCCTGCGGAAAATGCTTACACGCCTGCCCTGTGGGCGCTATCTGGCCAAAAGCAATTGTACAAGGCCAGTTGCAAAAGCAACCTGAAATGATAGGAGAATTGGTAGATAAAAGAAATATGAACCTCTAAATAGCTGGCTGGATCGTTTTTAAAAAAAGAAAAGAAACCCTAATAATAATCAATAAATAGTTCTGATATGAGCAAGAAGAAATTAGCAACAGTGTGGTTAGGCGGGTGCTCTGGTTGCCACATGAGTTTGTTAGACATTGATGAACGCATACTGGAAGTGGCCAAATTGGCCGATATTGTAAAAAGCCCGGTTGTGGACGGAAAAGAATTGCCCGATGTGGACATTGCCCTTGTGGAAGGGTCCGTAACCAGTGACGAACATCTTGCAGAAATCATTCATATACGCGAAAAAGCCAAAACCCTGATTGCATTTGGCGACTGCGCCGCCATGACCAATGTTACAGGCATGCGCAACTATTTTGAACTGGCTGAGGTTTTTAACGCTTCGTATGTGCACGCAGTGAGTAATGATAGCGAAGGTCAGGTTCCCTCGCACCCCGCTTTGCTGAAATTACACGACAAAGTACTACCCTTGCAGGATGTAGTACCCGTGGACTTCGTGATTCCGGGTTGCCCACCCAGCGCCGATACTATTTTTTATGTTTTAAATGAGTTTTTAAACGACCGTATTCCCGATTTGTACGAAGCTAATAAACTGAAATACGGATAATTGCTCCACTTTCTTTGGCTCTGTTTGAAAGAACCACTCAAAAGCGCCTCATAGAAAAATAATCTTTAAACGATGAAAACAAATACAGCTAATAATACGGTACTTATTTCACCGGTTACCCGTATTGAAGGGCATGCGAAAATAACCCTGCAACTCAATGATGCCGGTGAAGTAAGTGATGCCAAGTTTCATGTGAACGAATTCCGTGGGTTTGAAAAATTTTGCGAGGGTCGTATGTACACCGAAATGCCCACCATCACACCCCGTATTTGCGGTATTTGCCCAACCAGCCATACGCTGGCCAGCGTAAAAGCCTGCGAAATGATACAGGGTATGCAGCCTACCTATACGGCAAATTTACTACGGCGGTTGATGCACATAGGCCAAAATCTTTCTTCCCATGCACTTTCGTTTTTCCACCTGTCATCGCCCGATTTTTTATTGGGTTACGATAGCGATCCTGCAAAAAGAAATATTCTTGGTGTGGCAGAAAAATATCCCGATCTGGCAGTGGCGGGCATCCGCCTTAGAAAGTTCGGACAAGAACTCAGTGAACGAATTACCGGAAAAAAAATTCATATTGTAGGTATTGTTCCGGGGGGTATGGCGTTTCCATTAACAGAAGAAAACCGAAAAGCCCTCTTGGGCTGGATCCCTGAAGCCATTGAAACCTGCCAAAGCGGTATCGCACTCATCAAACGGTTTCATGATGAAAATGCAGACATGGTGCGCAGCTTTGCACCATCGCCCACTTTGTACTTAGGCACGGTGGGCCCAAATGGCGAACACGAACTGTACGACGGAAAGCTACGCTGGATAGACCAGGATGGTACCATTTTAGCCGATCAGGTAGATCCAGTAAACTATTTAGATTATATAGCCGAACGATCTGTGGACTGGAGCTACCTGAAATACCCTTACTACAAACCATTAGGGTTTGAGAAAGGCGTGTATCGCGTAGGCCCGCTGGCAAGGCTCAACGTTTCTACAAGAATGAGAACCCCTTTGGCACAAAAAGAATTTGAAAACTTTAAAGCCCTTTGCGGCGGCAAGCCCATGCACGGCACTTTCTGGTATCATTATACCCGCCTCATAGAAGCACTCAGCGATGTGGAAGATGCAGAAAGAATTCTCAACGACCCAAAGGTTACCTCCCTGCATATCCAGCACCATGGTCGTTGGAACTACGAAGAAGGTATTGGTAGTTCCGAGGCGCCCAGGGGTACGCTGTTCCATCACTATAAAACCGATGCAACCGGTAAACTCACCATGGTAAACCTGCTGATCGCCACCGGGCAAAACAATCCCAGTATGAACCATTCTGTATTAGAAGTAGCCCGCCAATACGTAAAAGGCGATAATATACAAGAGGGAATGTTGAACAGGGTAGAAAGCACCATTCGCTGTTATGACCCCTGTTTGTCCTGCTCTACCCATGCAATGGGGCAAATGCCGATGGTAGTGGAAATTAAAGATGCAAAAGGAGATCTGATAAAAATACTTGAAAGGGGTTAATTATTAAGATTGTGTGGATTGTTGGCAACAGGCTACAAACCTGTTGCCATTTTTTTTAAAGAAAGCTTTGCTTTTCATCCTTGCTTCCGGTCCCTTGGCCAAAACTACCCAAAAACTCCTATACAAAAGCTGACACCCTTGTGGCTGCCTCGGCAATTGCAGCGTATTCCCTGCAAACTATTGCCTATAATGAACAAAAAACTTATCTTAACTGCCTGAACATCGTTATAAATGGAAATAAGAGCATTGAAACCCAAAAAGGCACTGAACAAAGCCTTTTTAAAAGTGAAACCGAACAGGACTGAAATTGAAAATTTCAAGACCCACCTGGTTACCTTGCTCGACCGAACCAATGACACGGAAAGCGAAGAGTTTCATAAAAACTTAATTTCAGACTTTCTAAAAGACACTTACTACAAACAAAATCATTTTATCAATACTAAGGGGTATAACGACCTTGTTATCCATAACGGACAAAATGCAAATTCAACCGTTGGCGTAATCATCGAAGCGAAAAAACCAACTAACAAAACTGAGATGGTTTCAACCGAAAAGTTGAATACAAAAGCGTTTCAGGAATTGGTATTATATTATCTAAGAGAAAGAATCACCCATAAAAATCTGGAAGTAAAACATTTGGTAGCAACCAATATCAATGAATGGTTTATTTTTGATGCTACCCTATTTGATCGGCTTTTTGCTCAAAACAAAAATCTTGTAAAACAATTCAACGACTTTGAAGCCGGACGATTGGCAGACACAAAAACCGATTTTTTCTACAAACAAATTGCCGAGCCCTTTATTGAGCAAATTTTAGCTCCCCGCACAAAGGGGGGTGCCGGAGGAGGGCTTGAATTTACTTATTTCAACATTCAGGACTTTCAAAAACCGTTACGCAACGCCGACAAAGCAGACCTGCCTGACCGGCAGGCAGGCGATAATTCGCTAATTGCCTTATTCAAACTGCTTTCGCCAGAGCATCTTTTAAAACTTCCTTTTACCAACGACAGTAACAGCCTTGATAAACGCTTTTACAGCGAGTTGTTGCACATTATCGGCCTGCATGAAACCAAAGAAGGCAGTAAAAAACTCATTGAACGAAACAAAGAAGGAGAAAGAAACACCGGTACCATCTTAGAAGATGCCATTATCCAGTTGGACAGCTTAGACAAACTCAACCGATTGGAGAAACCCGGTAGATTTGGAACTACCAAAGAGGAACGGCTTTTCAACCTTGCCCTTGAGCTTTCCATTACCTGGATCAACCGCATTTTGTTTTTGAAGTTGTTGGAAGCCCAACTCATCACCTATCATAGATTCGGCAAGCTCACTACAGGAAGATTCGGCAAGCTCACTACAGGAAGATTCGACAAGCTCACTGCAGGTAAAGGCGAAAAACCTGCCCGTTCCGCAGGCGGGTCCTATTCGTTTCTCAATCTTGACAAAATCAAAAACTATGACGACCTGAACAGCCTGTTTTTTCAGGTATTGGCACGCAAGTATGACGAGCGAAACGAAGACGTAAAAAAGACATTTGAAAAAGTTCCTTACTTAAATAGTTCGCTGTTTGAGCCGACGGAAATTGAGCACGCTACCTTATTTATCAGCAACCTGAAAGACAACAAAACACTTCCTATTTTTTCTCAAACTGTGTTGAAAGACCAGCACGGTAAAAAACGAACAGGCAATATTTCCACACTTCAATATTTGTTTGAGTTTTTAGATGCTTACGACTTTGGAGCCGAAGGCGGTGAAGAAATTCAGGAAGACAACAAAACACTGATTAATGCTTCGGTACTCGGCTTGATTTTCGAAAAAATAAACGGCTACAAAGACGGTTCATTTTTTACTCCCGGTTTCATCACAATGTATATGTGCCGCGAAACCATTCGTAAAGCGGTAGTGCAGAAATTTGACGAATACTGTCTGAACCATGATTTACAGGATTATAAAATTACCAGGATTAGTGATATTTATGAACTTATACCACAGAAGATTTCACGTAAGAAGGCGAATGAAATTATCAATTCCTTAAAAATCTGCGACCCGGCTGTGGGATCGGGGCATTTTTTAGTTTCGGCACTAAACGAGATGATTGCCGTAAAAAATGATTTGAAAATTTTAGAAGATAGAGACGGAAAATCACTGCACCGCTACGAAATTGAAGTGGTTAATGATGAATTGATTGTAACTGACGAAGACGGAGAGCTTTTTGAATACAACCCCGGTTCGTCAGGCTCACCGGCCAATAGAGAATCGCAGCGAATACAGGAAACCCTTTTTCACGAAAAGCAAACCATTATTGAAAACTGCCTTTTCGGGGTGGACATCAATTCCAACTCCGTAAAAATTTGTCGTTTGCGTTTGTGGATTGAACTACTCAAAAATGCTTATTACATAAGCGCTCCTCCTATAGGCTCCTCCCCAAATTTAGGAGAGGTGTCCGAAGGACGGAGGAGTCAGGAACAACTCAACAACCTGCCCCACTTAAAAACTTTCCGTAAGGAATTAAGAAACAACCTAACGCCTGCCGAAGCCAAGCTTTGGACATTGCTGAAAGGCAAACAAATGGAGGGCAGAAAATTTAGAAGACAACATAGTGTAGGAAACTATATCTTAGATTTTTACTGCCCATCAGAAAGATTAGCCATTGAATTGGATGGGCAGGGACATTTTGAGGCCACGCAGGCAGAATATGACAGAGAAAGAGATTTGTTTTTAAATGCTTTTGGAATAAGGGTTTTACGATTTGAAAACAAATGGGTTTGGAATAATCCCGAAGGGTTATTGGAAACTGTAAAAGGTTATTTTGGGAAACAACCACCCCGTCCTGCAAACTCCCCTCCTTTGAAAGGTGAAAATTTAACCACCCCGTCCTACGGACACCCCTCCTTAAAAGGAGGAAATTTAACCACCCCGTCCTACGGACACCCCTCCTTAAAAGGAGAAAATTTAACCACCCCGTCCTACGGACACCCCTCCTTAAAAGGAGGGGAGCTTCAAACTCTCCCGAATATTGACATCAACATTAAATGCGGAAACTCCCTGGTAAGCCGTTTTGCTTTGGATGCCGACCTGAAACAAGCCCTGAAAAAAAGCAAGTGGACGATTGACAGCTACCGTTTAGCCGTAGATACATACCGAAATGCTGAAAACAAAGAGCAGAAGCGTGAAATGGAACGGCTGATTGCCGACATAAAATCTGATTTTAGAAGCGAAATATCACTGAACGACCCGAAAGTGAAAAAGCTGCGCAAACTTTCAGGCGAAGTTTTTAACCTAACCAACCAAGGTTCTCTTTTTGAAATGAGCGCAAAGGAACGGGTCATTTGGAACAAAAGAGTAGAAGCCCTTACCACCGAAATTAAAAAATTAGAAACCGAAATTGAAGAAATAAAAGCCAATAAAATTTACGAAAATGCCTTTGAATGGCGTTTTGAGTTTCCTGAAGTGCTGAATGATGATGGCGATTTTGTGGGTTTTGATGTGGTGATTGGAAATCCGCCGTAT
>JBDHYK010000134.1:0-8867 GCA_039811305.1 Niabella sp. | reverse complement strand
ACTCAATTCGGGTCGGGAAGCCTTTAAACCCGAGGCTATGGCGGAAGCTCTTCCGTGAATGGAGTGCATTCCGTAGGTTTCCATATAATAAGGGAAACGGCTGCTACAACCGATTCCCGAAATAAACACGATATTTTCCTTGGGAACGCCTAAGGTTGGCAATACCTTTTGCGTTTGTGCTAAAATGGAATAATTACCACATCCCGGACACCAACGCACATCCTGATCGGTTACAAAATCTTTTGCTGTCAAGGTGGGTGTTACTACTTCTGACATGTTCAAATATTGATAATTTTGCAAAGTTATACATTTCTACTAACAAAAATTATAGCAATTCTGTTGAAACTTGTTCTATCTTTATACCTAAACTGATTTTTATGCACTACCGTAACTATGTAATTACCCTTTTCATTCTTGCCCTTTTTGTTATAACAGGATCGGCTAATGCATGGAATAAAAAGCCTAAAAACCTGAAAGTGCTGCCAAAAGATATTAGTGATGAGCGGCTCGACAGTATTATGCAAACCTATAACAAAGCCCTGGGTGTATGTTGCGATTTTTGTCATGCAAAGGATAAAGACGATAATACCGACTACGCCAGCGATGCCAACCCCGTAAAAGAAGTGGCCCGCAGGATGATGAAAATGACCATTGACATTAACAAAAATTACTTTAATACCGATAAAACTGTTCATCCTGCCTACCTTACCACAGTGGGTTGCTACACCTGCCATAAAGGCGATGCCTATCCACAGCAGGGCTGGGAATAAATAAGCAGGGGTTGCCCCCTAAAAGACGGCACAACCCACAACCGACGAATATTGAAACAACAGAGAACATGCCAACCCTTCGCAAAATGGGATGAGTGGCAAGCCCAGTCACATATTGCAGCAAGTTTTTTTCGCCCACAGCTCCCAGGGCAACCCCAAACCAACTGGCATACAATGGACAAGTTGAAGGAGATCTTTGACAATTGCAGCGTAAAAAAATTAACTTTACCGACAATAAAACGAATTGAAATAGATATTTACAGATGCCCACACTACACTGGATAGGAAAAGATAAAGTTATCAATCATCACATGGATGTTCCGTTTAAAGTATTGGAGAAAATTTACGATTGACGATTGACGATTGACGATTTACGATTTACGATTTACGATATTATGATTGACGATTTAATGATTGACGATTATGCAGGAACTTATTAAAAAGAGGACGAAACAAATTGGGCTGGAAGTAATCAAGTTCGTTGATGAATTGCCCAATAAGCCTTCGGCTTGGGCTATCGCCAAACAAATCATACGAAGTTCAACATCAATCGGTGCAAACTATCGGGCAGCCTGTCGGGCAAAATCTCCGGCTGACTTTATCTATAAATTGAAAATCGTGGAAGAAGAAGCCGATGAAACTCAATATTGGTTAGAAGTATTGGAAGAAAGTAATCTTATCGACTCGGACCGAATAGAAGCAATAAAAAAGGAAGTAAACGAAATCGTTTCTATCGTTGTGGCATCTATTAGAACCGCACGAGAGAATGAAAATCGTAAATCAAAAAATCAAAAATCGTAAATGGAACTAAAACCATATCAACAACAAGTAATCAACGACCTTGCACTGTTTTTGGAACAAGTACAGGAAACCAAAGAACTGAAAGACGCTTTTTATTATTTTTGGGCAAAGCATCCAAGAACGCCTTTGTTTCCGTATTCAGGCACAACGCAATAATAGATTGCCCCAAAAATCCTCAAAGAAACATCTTCTTCAGGAGTCGGGAGGAACTCATGGTCAGTAGGTTCGTATTTACCGAACCGAATATTGCTGCACCGCGTCGTTTACTCCATTACCCACCACGAATAGGAATAAGGTTGTAAACTTATGGTTAGCGAAATTTCGTATCCCCGGTTTAAAAGATATGCTTTAGGTTTCCCTTCTTTTTCTCGAACGCTTACTTTGTTGGTAAGCCCGGTGTAATAGAGAGGTACGGAAATTGTTCTTTTGATTTGCTGATCTGTTGGGTTAAACACCATGAGTAATCCTTTTTCTTTCACCAAAGGATTTGTGTGCAACCAGCCATCCCAATCTCTTCCATCGGCGCGGCGCAAATGGTTGATATCAGAATTCAGAATTCTACGATATCTTTTATACCATTGAACCACGTTGGAGACAACCAATTTTGTTTTTTCCGTATCGTACAACCGTGGCCCCCGATAACAAGCTTGTACTCCGGCACCATAATATTGCATCATCAATTGTTCATAATCTTTCAGGTGTTCGGATAGAGGCTCCAGCACCGCTTCGGGACCACCTCCCTGATAGCGCGTCAGGGGTACAAACCCCCAGCCCATAGAGGGTGTTTTATCCCAGGTGCCGTCAAAAATGTTTTGTCGGTTTAATATCATCTGCTGTTCTCTTGGTAGGGAAAAATTCACTTCGCGGTAACCTAAGCCAATTTTGTTTGTACCGTCTAAAAAATACCAGTCGGGAGCGTTTATATAAACACCTTTTTCGTTTAACCAATGATATAATTCTTTTTGAATTTCCATCTGTTTCCACTGGCTGTCATCCAGATCCCGATGGCCGGGATGTATTTTTGAGGCACAGCGATCGCCAGGGTAAGGGCCATCATGCTCCCAAATATCAAAACCGGTAGTTGTAAAAAACAGCTTGATCTTATCCCGGTAAGTAAGTCCCCACCTGCTGCCAAAGCAGGGTGCATTACCAAAGAAAGCCCCTCCGGGTTTTCCCGTAACCGGATTGATTACATCGTCTGCATCACTGATCTTACGTGAACTAAATAAAGAATAAACCCCAATGCTTACGCCCCGTTGATGCGCATAATCAGCAAAAGCCTTACAACGATCCAGGTTAGTCCTGCTGGTATCTTCCATATTGATGTGGCTTCCAAAACTCAATATCAACGCTTCATAACCTGTTGCAGCACACTGGTCAATTGCTGTAAAAACCATTTGGTCGTTTTTGCTAACAAGGTGCATAAATATTGGGTTGGCCGTTGTCCAGGGAGCAATCGTCCGGTACATTTTTTGAATCGCCATTCCTCGTCGTTGTCTGTCGTAGCTATCCTGGGCCAGTTCATACGTTTGAACCGATTCAATTTCTCTTGCGGGGATTAAATCAATCTGAGGCCCAAAAGTAGGATACACTTCCAGCAGACAGGGCGTTGTGTAATTATAATTCACCTGCGAAGTATAGCTGCTGTCCGTTTTCCAATGGGTAGTCTGGTCGCTCAGATTATACCGCATTGCATTATTGAACGCATAATTGCTTTCAATATATAAACCGGAGGGTTTTTGCATTTGATCAGCAGCACCCACCACAGCACTTTCTTCCTCTACCATTGCCAGTATTTCATTCACCATTTGATTGACGCGAATCGTTTTCTGGGATTGATTCTCGATGGTTACCCATTTTTTAATCAAAGGCAAACCATCGTAAAGCACATAGTGTACCACTACATTGATCCCTTTTAAATTATCTAAAGAAGATTGGTAATGAAAGCTTACCCACTTGCCGGCCGGTTGCTTTTTATTGGCAGCCCAAAATTTAGTATCGGTTCGTAAACCAGGCGGCAAATCCTTCAACGTATAGTTGACAAACTGAAAATCGGAGTCGTTTTTTGAGAACCCGTCAATCCATTCTGGCAACAAATAGGCTTTTTCTTTCTGACCATACAAGCCGCCCACATTATAAACGCCGCCATTAACTGTTACTCTTGCTTCGGGCATCACCGCCCTCAGCAATTGCTGCCCATTGGTAAGGTTGGTATAATCAATACAAGCGAGATTAGGGTGAAACCTGAAAACCCTTTTGATAAACCCATTATCCAATATCAGATCTTTTTGATCCTTGCTTTTGTAAACACCGGCTTTCTGAGTTCCGGCATGCAGCAACCAATCCGTTTGGGTGGGTGTAACGGTTTTCCCTTTTTGCGATCCTGCCTGTGCAAGCAGGACGTTATGGATGAATACAAAAAAAGCAAAAGCGATCAGGTGGCGCATAATTTGGGCTATTTAATAATATATAATTAAAAATAATACCAATTTCACAGAAAAGATGCCTGTAGGTCTGTTGAAAAGGGTCTCCTATCTTTTTACTTATTTAAATTATTCGAAAATGCTAAACTCGGCACCCGAGGCAAAATCCTGTCCACTCTGTTCGTTCAACGCGGTAAACCGCAAGTACCTTCCTTTCATCGGTTGGTCAAACGGTACTCTTTTTTGTTCATTCCCTCTTGCAAAACTGCCTTTTTCAATTACCGTTTTCCAGTTTTTGGCGTCATCGCTTATCTGAATACTATAGTCCTTCACATTTCCGTTTGCTCCGTTTTGACGAGGCAGGTAGGTAAACCCTTTGATCGTACGGGTTTCGCCCATGTCAAAATCTACCCAGTGAGGATATTTGGCTACTGTTACAGAATACATGGTATGCCAGATGGTGCTTGGGTCACCATCTGTAAGGTGCGCGGCATTGCCTTCGCCCGCTTCCTGGCTGCTGGCGTTTAATACGGTAAGATGAACGGCTTCTACCTTTTCAAATCGGCTGCTGGCTCTAATAGCCGGATCACTGGTAAACCAGGCGTTGATTTCTCCCCCCTCCCGCAACGAAATTTCTCCGGTATATTGCTGTGCAACACTGTTGTTGACTGAGTAACTGATGGCTTCTTTTCTTAATGATTTTATGCTTACCATTCCATTGCTATTGCGAGTAATGGATAAGGGGACTTTTCCGGCAGGAGCTACAAGAGCCGTAGCGGCAGGGTTTCCTTTTGCGGGTCGGATGATAAAGCCCAGATTCGTTTGTAGTGCCTTCACCCTGTCTTCTTCCAAAGGAGGGCCCTGGCCACAACTATTACCACCCAGCCCGGTTACGGCATCATTCAATTCTAAATACGTATCACCGGCTTTGGGTAATTGATAGGGGTGCGAAGCCAAAATTAAATCCACAGGCGAATATTGTAGTGCTGAGGTGGCAAAATGATCTTGTGTGGAGATGAACACAGCCCCCTGGCCGGCACTATTCGTTAGAGAAACCCAACGCACTTCTTCGCGGTTGGCCATATCCTGCGGCTTGGGAAAGTTCACATATTGTTTAGCCACAGTACTTTGATATTGTGCAAAAAACGCTCCTGTTTTTCTATCTGCATAATTGTCGTACGAACCCCGTCCGTAATAGGTATAGTTTGCATATTGTTGGGGTACGTTCATCACATACCCTAATTTAGCCAGGGTTAAACCCGGTTTGTTAGAGGTGATGCTCGATTGTAATTCAATGGAACCATCGGGATAGATGGTATAAACTAAGTTATTGGTAAATTTAAAATCATTGGATCCAAATTTTTTATCGGTCAGCTCTTCGATTCGATTTCTTCCCGAGCTGGTGCCCCCAAAAATTTTTGCAGCCTGAGGCGCCTGAGATTCTACTGTAAAAACAGCTGTTACGGTACCGTCACTGTTTTGTGTGAAACTATGGCTCAAAGCCTTGTGATGCAGGTTGTGCAATCCATTCGCAAACCAGGGCTCATACACCCAGTTGTCATTATTTACGAACGCCCGAATGGCATTAATGCGTGGGCCTTTTCCTTCGGTAATTACAGAGTTATTACCATATTTTAGGCTATAGATGCTACCCGTTTTTGTATCAAATTTTGCTATAAAATCGTCCCCGGTTACTGCCTGAATATCCCCGGCAGTGGCTGTGTACTGGGTCTTCCCCGAATTCCCTTTTTTGGATTCTGTAGCAAGCGAAGGCTTGTCGGCTGCCGCTTTTACAAGAAATTGTTCTTCGGCCTGCACATACCCTTTGAGTGCCCAGGGTTGCGGGCCTTTTTGCAAAAACTGTATCGTTACAAAGTATTCAGACCTGTTTTTCAAGGAAGCAAAATTATAGGGCAGGGTAACTGACTGTTTACCCCTTGCGGGGATTGTGCCCATGCCCACTTTTCCAGAATTGATGGGTTTGCCGTTTTCCAAAAGCGTCCAAACTGCATCATATTCTCCTAAATCCTTGAAATAAAATTTGTTAAAAATTTGAAATTTGCCCTGCTTTACATCTTCTTCAGTCACCACTACATCCTGATATACTTTCTTCACTTCGTAATATTGCGGCTTGGGCTCGCGGTCGCCAAAAATGATCCCGTTCATAACAAACTGACCATCATTCGGAAAATCTCCAAAATCGCCGCCGTAGGCTAAATAGCGGGTACCCGTTTTTTTGTCGTAATTATACATGGACTGATCCACCCAATCCCAGATAGCACCTCCCATAAAAAAATTGGTTGATTCCATCGCGTCCCAGTAATCTACCAAATTGCCACAGGCGTTACCCATTGAGTGGGCATATTCCGATACATGGAAGGGATATTTAATATTATATTTCCCCTTAACCGCGTTACGCATCCAGGCGATAGAGGGATACTGGTTAGAACCAATATCCACAATATCATTATTGCGCTCGTATTGTACGGGACGCGAGGTATCTATTTCTTTCAAAGCCTGATAGGCGGCCACAAAGTTTTTTCCGGGGCCGGCTTCATTGCCCAACGACCAGATCACCACCGAAGGGTGATTGTAGGTAGCATGTGCCATTTCCATCACACGGGCCACATGGGCGGCTTTCCATTCGGGTGGATGCGACAGTGAGGCAGCGCCGTAATAATATTGGTGCGATTCAATATTGGCTTCGTCTTCCAGATAGATGCCATATTTATCGCAGAGAAAATACCAATACGGATCGTCGGGATAGTGGGCGTTTCTTACATGGTTGATGTTCGCACGCTTCATAAGCATGACCTCTTCTTCCATCATCTTACGAGTGATAGCGTGCCCAACAGCCGGATGACTTTCGTGTCGGTTGACACCACGTAGCTTTACAGTTTTTCCGTTCAGATAATAGTATTTGCCGGCAAGTCCAAATTCGTCTTTTTCGGCGGGAGTATCTTTAAGTTCCACCTTTCTAAAGCCAACAGTTGTAGATACGGTTTCAACCGTTCTGCCGGCTGCGTCTTTCAATACCGCCACCAATGTGTAGCGATACGGTTTTTCGGCAGACCACTTTTTGGGATTGTTAACAACAAGAGTGCCTACAGAGTTTACTGATTTTTGTGGCGCCACAACCTCAACCGAAGAGGAAGCACCCGCATTTCTCACTGGAACATTTTCATCGGAGTATAGTGTATTGGCAAAAAGAGAGTATCCAATTTTATATCCTTTTGCTGGTGCCCCACTCAAATTGCGAACCTCGGCCTGGATGTTCAATGAGCCATTAATATAATCTTCGTCTAAATCCGGTACTACTTTCAAGTCTCGAATTTGAATCTTGGGAACTGCGTGTAGGGCTACCGTACGAAATATACCGGGCAAACGAAACATATCCTGTGCTTCTAAAAACGACCCGTCTGAATTGCGGTACACTTCAACAGCTACCGTATTATTCCCTTTTTGCAAATACCGAGAGATATTAAAACTGGCTAAGTTGCGCGAATTTTTAGAAAAACCAACATACCTGCCATTCACCCACAGGTAAAAAAAGCAGTCCACACCATCAAAATTTATGAATATTTCCCGCCCGTTCCAATCTGCGGGTACGGTAAAATCTTTTCGAAAAGAACCTACTTCATTACGATATTCATAAGTAGTCCAGGTTTTTAGTGGTTCCCGCATCACCCCACCCCGCCAGTCATCTACTGCTACTTTGTGATGAAAAATAACGGGTTGGTTCACATAGATGGGAACGCCATATTTTAAACTGCCGTCTTTTTGAATGCCGTAAATGTTCCAGGAAAGCGGTACGGGCACATTGTCCCATCCAGAAACATTGTACCCGGGCTGAAAAAATTCCAAGGGTCTTTCTTTGGGGTTTTTGGCGAAATGGAACTTCCAGGTACCATTTAAAGATTTCCAGTATTTTGAATTTTCGGGAAGCAGTTTTCGGGCGCTGCCCACATCCTGAAAAGAGAAGAAATACGCTTTGGGTTGTTCTTTGTTTAGAGCTAATTCCTGCGGAGACTCCCACTCGTTTCCCTTAGGGGCCTGCTGATTGCCGTAGGCAAACCCTTCCAGCACGCTTTGTGCTAACAGGGAACTGCTCAGGAACACGAGTACCGTGCCGAGTACGATAAGCGAAGGATAGATTCGTTTCATGCTTGGTTTATTTTAAAATGATCTACTGCCAAAGTGGCAAGTTACGCAATTTTTTGGTACGCCTAACTCGCAAAAAAAAGCCCGACTTCATTAGCCGGGAACCTGTTGTTTGTTTCGGTTTTGTTATCTTACTTTATATATAAAATCATTGTTTTTAAATTGCCTTGCAATTTCTTTTAAATCATCGGCAATACTGGTATCCACCATCTGATCGCCCAACTGCAACACAAATCCACCAACGATTGCCGGATCAATTGTTTCGTTGAGTTCAATATTTTGAAAACCTGTTTCCCGCTTTACTTTACTAACGATGTTGGCCCTTGTTTTTTCAGTTATGGGTGTAGCCGTAATTAACGAAACGGTATGTATATTCTTATAAGCGCGATATTGACTTTCGAAAGCCGTAACAATTTCAGGAAGAAATCCTTCTCTGTTTTTTTGAATCAACAGTTTGTTGAATTGTTGTGTCAACAAGCTTATACTATCTTTTGTAGCGGCTGTAATAGCCCGTATTTTCATATCGGAATTGATAATCGGGCTACGCAACAGGTTCGCAAAGTCGCGGCTTTCTTTAATGACAGATCCCAACCACTTCATATCCAAATAGAGCTGTTCTAATTGTCCTTTTTCTATGGCCAGTTCTAAAAGGGCTTTTGCGTATCGGGAAGCTAAACGAGGGTTTGGCATTTTTTTATTTAATTTTTACCAG
>JBDHYK010000133.1:0-8895 GCA_039811305.1 Niabella sp. | reverse complement strand
ACGTTGTTAAAAAAGTCAATGGCCTTTTGCCTGGTCGCCCCGATGCAAACTACACCTAATTTTCCATATTGCGACAAAGCACCTACCATATGAAACATTACACCTTCCTGGGCAGCTCCATCATACAACAGGCCGTTACAGGTTACAATGTCCACCAGGTCTTGTGGTGTTAGTCCTTTGTAGCCTTCTTTCACGATATTATCTGTTGAAAAATAATAACGCCTGGCTCCGCTGGCTGTGAGGTAAAACCCTTTTTCGTCGTCATACATGCCATTGCTTAAATATTGCATGATAAGAAAAGGGTGGGTAGTGCCGCCTTTTCTTAGGTTAATTTCGATACAATAATTTTTCCAAATATTGTTGTTTTTTGTGCTGACAAAATCAATGGAAAATCGGCCAAGTGCCCCTTCTTCTGCCAAAATATGGGCGATTGCTTTAGCGTCGCGGGCAATTGCAATATTGTATGCCTCATCCGCCGGAAAATGGGCGCCTAAAAAAACCTGGGCGTCATGCCCGTCTAACAACTGGTCGTGGGTGCTAACTACTGATATTTTTCCACCCGGGTCAATTTTGCATTGCACCGATGGGGAGGTTTTCTCTTCTCCTTCAATAAATTCCTCAACAATTCCGCCCATTTCCTCAAATTTTTTAAAAAATATGGGCAGGGTTATATCTTTCAATACAAGGTTTAAATGCTCATGCAAACTGGAAGAGATTTCAGATTTCAGGTTGTTGAGGTTCAGATTTTGGGGATATTGATACACAGCATTTCCCTCCCCTCCGAAGCCATCGTTCGTTTTTACAACGGCTTTTCTAAGTTGTGGATTTTGGGCTTTCAGCGTGGCTAAAGATTCAATGACTTCTTCTCTGTTTTTCAGATCTTCAAAACCTTTAGGCATAAGTACACCGGCTCTTTGAAAAACCTTTCGACTGCCCGATTTGGTGCCCAGAGATAGTAAATCCGGATCGGTACCATATATAGGAATCTCAAGCTGTACGGCGAGTGTTCTTTCCAAGGCCGTAACATTGAAACAGGTGATATGAGCCGCTTTTGTATCGGCAATAGCCGCTTTTATCCGTTGAATTAGCCGAGGGCGCTCCAGTATTTTTTGAGTGAGAGGTTTGGAAGATGCATCATGACAACTCAGAAGCGTAAGGCGCTGACGGGCGTGCCTGCCTGTAACACCCTGAAGCAAGTGTAAATAATAACTGATGATTTCATCGTCAATTGGAATGCTACTCAGATAAATGAGCCGGGTGCGCGGCATGCGCAACAACAAAAGCAGGCAAAGCATTCTTTCTTCGTAGTGGATATGACCTCTTAGCTTACTCAGGAGTTCGTTATCCAGTGTGAGCGAAGGGAGTATCACAACTGTTTTTTCGGCAAGTATATCAGGAAAAATGGCAGGGTACATCTCGGAAAAATAGTTCTGCAAATTCCTGAAGGATTTTTTTTCTTCCTCTAATGCGTTCGCGGGGATTGTTTCGTTTTCCATACTAAGCGAGTTTTTACACCCTTAAATTACAAAAAACTTGGGAATAATTCCAAAGGAATTGAGGATGTAGAATATTTAGTTTGCAGCCAGGAAATTATCTCCCTCTTTTCAACACGGAATAGCCTGATTTTGAAAGGAGGGTAATTGTGTTTTTGCCTGCAACTGATTTCGACTCCAGATTGCTGCTAACCTCACGCAACCGGGCGTAGATAAGGAGTTTCAATTTTTTTAAGTTTCGGTTTGTGTACTACAGATTCCTGTCTCGTTTATAAGGGAATGAATCAAATATAAAAAGAGTAAAAAGGCTGTGGGGTATCCGTTGGGTTAGATCATCGTGGCTAAAATATCGTCCAAGTCTTTTTCTGTTGTATCGGGGTTAATAAAACAAAATCGGGCAACGGTTTCTTCAACACCTTTGTGCTTCCAGGTGGTAGGGGTAACTAATGCAAAACCTGCATCTAAATTTTTAAGTGTCCACGAATTGTAATCTTGCGGGCTCCAGTGTTTTCGACGAAAGAGTACACAACTCAATCCAGGTGGGCGAACCAACTCCAACAAAGGGTTTGCGGCTATTTTACCGGCAGCAATTTTGGCAAGCTCTATTCCGCGTTCGATGGCGTTTTTATATACATTGGTGCCATGCATGGCCAAGGAAAACCATAGGGGCAGGCCGCGCAATCTGCGGGTTAATTGAACCTGATAATCGGATGGGTTAAACCCGTTAGCAATTTTAAAAATCTCCAAATAGGTGCCCTCTTGTACGTGTGCTTTTTTTGCCAGTTCGGGCTGGCGGTACAGAATCGCTCCGCAATCGTAGGTGCAAAACAACCACTTGTGCGGGTCAATTGTGATGCTGTCGGCTTCTTCAATTCCGTTAAACAAATGTCGAACTGAATCGGCGGCCAAGGCGCCGCCCCCATATGCGCAGTCCACATGAAACCATAGATTTTCTTTTTTGCAAACCGTTGCAATCCCTGCCAGATCGTCAATGATGCCGGCATTGGTAGTGCCGCCGGTAGCTACAACGGCAAATAGTCGTTCCCGATCTTCATTCGACAGATCTTCGATAAAAGCTTCTAATTGAACCCTTGTAAGTTGGTCTTCGGTTTCGATAAATAAAATATCAACGTCCACCACATTGGCCATGGTTTTTACCGAGGAATGGGCTTCAGAGGAGGTTACGATCAGGCCTCTGGTTCTTTTATACTTGGGAAACCGGCTGCGCCAGTACTCCCGGGCTGTAATAATTGCAGATAAATTAGCAGCCGTACCCCCGCTGGTAAACACACCAAAAGCACCTTTGGGAAGGCCGGTGAGCGAAACCAACCATTCCATTGCCTGGTTTTCTGCAAAAATGCCGCCGGCGCCTTCCAACCAATAGGCCCCATGAATGGATGAAGCCGATGTAACCAGATCAAACATCACAGCGGCGCGCGAGGGGGCTGCCGCCACAAAGGCTAAATGCCGTGGATGATCAATAGAAACGGTTGCTTTTGACAGCGTATCTTTCCAAATCTGTAGCGCTTTTGTGCCGGTAATGCCTTCTGGGGTAATGGTTTCCCCAACCAGGGATTTTAATTCTGCTTCACTTTTAAAACGACCCAGTTTGGGATCTTTTTCTGTAATACGGCTGATGGCATACTTCATTATATCAAGGCTCATTTCTATCAGCCCCATGTCAATATCGTGCATGAAAACGAGTTTAAAATATCATGACCATGAACCCTGCAAAAATAGTCAAAAAACTTCACTTTAGTAAGTCCTGAAATAGGATAGAACTGAAATTGGTGTTATGGAAACGCCTGTAAAAAACTATGAAAACCCCGAGTATTCCCCATCCTGAAGATATTGCTGTAGCATGATTGTTGCGGCAATTTCATCTACCAACGCTTTGTTGCGCCTTTGTTTTTTCTTTAGCCCCATTTCTAACATAGCGTTTTTGGCCATCTTGCTGGTATAGCGTTCATCTATTTTTACAATAGGTATTGTGGGAAATTTTTTACAGAGTTCTTCAATTGCCTTTCTTACGAATGGCGTAGCGTCTGTATCTGTGTCGTCCCAGTTTTTAGGCAGGCCAATCAGAATTTTTTCTACAACTTCCTTTGAAATATAGTCTAACAAAAAAGGAATTAATTGTTTGGTCTCAACAGTGGTGAGGCCGGTAGCAATAATTTGTAAAGGATCCGTTACAGCGATTCCGGTTCGTTTTAAACCATAGTCTATGCATACAATACGTGGCAAAACAAGTTGAGGGGATTAATGGGTGAATATGTTATTTTTAAGCCAGATTCGAATGAAGGAGTTTGAATTTGAGTGTACCACAAATACTGCTCTCATGGAAAGAATAGATGAAGAGCCTAAGCTTGCACACAACTTTTTAGGAACAGCTAAAATGGCGCATCATTCATCGCATCCTCTCCATCTTCATCAGAATTGTGGTTCATTTTACTGCCTATTTGCTGGAATACCTGAGTGCCCCCTTGTGCATCTTCTATACGGGTTAATTTTCCCATAACATTATATGGATCTTCGTCCCAACCAATGAATTTTTGAATGTGTAGAAGTGCTTTTAATTTTATCGTTTCCAAAACCCCATTACGATGCTTGGCGATCTTTACCTCTGTTAATCCTCTTTGATCCTCTCCTTCGGCACTAACGGTATTGTCATAGTATTCAGGACGATATAAAAACATTACCATATCTGCATCCTGTTCAATGGCGCCCGATTCGCGAAGGTCGCTTAGTTGTGGAACACGGCTGCCATCTTTTTGTCCTCGCTTTTCTACTTCGCGACTTAACTGAGAAAGCGCAATAATGGGTACATTGAGTTCTTTTGCCAAACCTTTAAGGTTGCGGCTGATATTGCTGATTTCCTGTTCGCGGTTGCCCTGCATTCTATCTCCGGTGCCGCTCATCAGTTGCAGGTAATCCACAATAATTAAGCCTACATTGTGTTTATTTTTCAGTTTTCTACATTTTGCCCTAAGCTCAAAAATGTTTAGTGCGGGAGTATCGTCTATAAATAAAGGGGCTTGCGATAGCCGTTGGATCCCCTTTGTGTATAGTTGCTTCATTTCATGTTCTTCCATTCTGCCACGGGCAATTTTTTCGAGCATGATTTCGCTCTCGGCTGCAAGGATACGCTGAACCAACTGTGAAGCACTCATTTCTAACGAAAAGAAAGCAACTGCCGTGGGTTTGCCAGGGTGCATAGCGGCATTCCGGGCAAGGTTGAGGGCAAAGGCTGTTTTACCCACTGCTGGGCGGGCGGCCAGGATAATTAAATCGCTGTTTTGCCAACCGTAGGTAACTCGGTCCAGCTCTTTAAAATTACTGGGAACGCCGGTTATATCTTCATTGCGGTGCCTTAAATCTTCGATTCGCTGTATGGTGTTTATCAAGACAGAATCTATAGGTTGAATGCTGCTGCGCAGGTGCTGGTTGGTAATTTCAAATAATTTGCCTTCTGCATCGTCCAAAAGTTCAAAAACATCGGTACTGTCTTCAAAGGCATCGGATATAATTTCTCCGCTGATTCGTATGAGCTCCCGTTGAATAAATTTTTGAAGAATAATCCGGGCATGTGATTCGATGTGTGCTGCGGAAACCACCGAATTGGTGAGTCGGGTTACAAAAAAGGCTCCCCCGATCATTTCTAATTCTTCGCGTGATTTTAGTTCTTCGGCAACGGTAAGGATGTCAATAGGTTGGCTTCGGTTGGCCAGGCCTTGCATGGCTCGAAAAATACGCTGGTGGGCATCCACATAAAAGCACTCGGGTTTTAAAACTTCCACAATTGCGTCAAATGCGTTCTTTTCAAGCATGATGGCTCCTAGTACGGCTTCTTCTAATTCCCGCGCCTGGGGGGGTACTTTGCCATAGACCATGGTACCTAAATCAATAGAGCTTCGTCGTTTCTGCTTCCTTTCTTTATTTATATTCGTCAAATCCATTTTTAGGTTATAGCGATAAAAGTCCTACCCTGGATTTGCATCCACGTTGATCCCGGTAGGTTCTACCATTTTTTTCAATTAAACTCGAGGCAGGAACTCTTTCCTTTCCCTGGCGAATGGGTTTGCTATGATCTCGTATGAATGAAAATAGATGAATCCACAGTACTTTTCAGAGGGTACTTTTTTTGGGATACCCGCTGATTAGTTTTTGTTTTTTAACTTCTTTAAAACAGTCAGTAAGAATTAGGTAGCGGAATTGTTTCATCTGCCCCGTCAGCAATAGATCGGGTTTTTCCAACCTTAACCTAAATCGGTACGATTGCACCTTTACTTCGTTCAAGGCGATTGAACTTTTTTATCTTGAGTGATTTTTACCCTATGGCTGCGCCCTCGTTGCTGGCGAATTGAAAAATAACAAGTTCAATAACACAATTAAATAATCCCAAAAAAACAAAAAACTATCTTCTAAAATCCTCACTTAATCTCCCAAACCGACTGCGAATTTATTAACCAGAAATGGTACAAAAAAATCTTTATTTCTGAACTATTTATACACAGGGTTATTAACAAATGCATTGTTTTGAGAATTAACACGTTACATGTGTTTCAGTGTTCCGTCGGATGTAGTAACTCTTTGTTTTTTAGAGATTGATAAAGCAGAGGTAGAAAACTGGCTCTCGATTCCTGAAACTGCAAGTTGTTTGAGGTGAACCATTCCGTGTTGAAACCGTATTTTTGCGCCATGCGAAAGTTAAGCATGGCCGAGTTAGACCGAAAATCAGTTGAAGAGTTCAGGCAGAGTGAAAAAGTGCCTGTAATTGTGGTTTTAGAGAATATACGCAGCGCCTATAATGTGGGGAGTGTGTTTCGTACCAGCGATGCGTTTTTAATTCAATCTATTTATATTACGGGTTATTCTGCCAGGCCGCCTCATAAGGAAGTGAAAAAAACCGCTTTAGGCGCCGAAGAAACTGTAGTTTGGAAGTATTTCCCTTCGGCCAAAGAGGCGATTGCTGATCTTAGAGAAGTTGGATGTAGAATATTGGCTGTGGAACAGGTGGAGAATAGTGTGAAATTACATCAGCTTGCATGGAATGGGAAAGAAACCATTGCACTGATATTTGGTAATGAGGTGGTAGGTGTAGAGCAGTCTACCATCGAATTATGTGATGCCTGCCTGGAAATTCCGCAATTGGGTATGAAACACTCCTTAAATATCGCTACTGCAGCAGGAGTAGTCTTGTGGGAGCTGGTTAGAAAACAGTTGTCCCAAAACGAATTGACTAACAAATAAGTAAATCCTAATGAGTCCCCTACCTTTTTTTTACAAGGAACAATTTAGCGGAGCCGAAGGGTCATTCGTGTTGGATGAAGTGAATTCTAAGCATATCGTACAGGTGTTACGCATGAAACGAGGCGAACGATTTCTCCTAACAGATGGTAAAGGACGGATGGCTACCACATCCATTATACATGCCGACAGAAAGCATTGCGTGGTGGAAGTGCTGGAGCAGACGATTACTTTAAGGGCAACTCCCGAAGTAACGATTGCGATTTCCATGTTAAAAAACACCCATCGCATGGAATGGTTTTTGGAAAAAGTTACTGAAATTGGGGTTGCTAAAATTGTGTTATTAGTATGTAAGCGAACTGAAAAAGAGAAGTTCAGGCAAGACCGAATTACCAGTATTCTTGTAAGTGCGATGCTGCAAAGCCGACAGGCTTGGCTGCCCCAATTGGAGCCACCGGTTCGATTTCAGGATTTTATACCCATGCAAGAATCGTTAAACCCCAGCGGGCGGTTCATTGCCCATTGTGCGGAGGGTGAAAAAAGGGCACTGCTTCCTCCTAAGGAGCAGCCATCCATCATACTCATTGGACCTGAAGGAGATTTTACCCCCGAAGAAATTGACCTGGCATTGGAAAGCGGATATCAACCGATAAGTCTGGGTGCTACACGATTAAGAACTGAAACAGCCGGTATCGTAGCTGCTGCCCTTCTGAAACAAAGCAGCTGCACCGGTTAAACATCTGTTTCAACAAAAGAAAGTGTAAGGCTTTTAATGCCTACCTTCACTTTTCTGTAGGAAACGCCAGCTTTTTCCATCATTTTTTTTGCAGCAATGAAACTGTCAACCGCAGCGTATTTGTCGGACAAATACACAACTTCTTTGATTCCCGCCTGTATGATGGCCTTGGTGCATTCGTTGCAGGGGAAAAGCGCCACATAAATTCTGCAATTATGTAAATCGCCCATATTATTTAAAATGGCATTGAGCTCTGCATGGCAAACATAGGGGTATTTTGTTTCTAAAAAATCACCCTGTTTTACCCAGGGGAACTCATCGTCACTACAGCCGATGGGCAACCCATTATAGCCAACCCCAACAATTTTGTTCTGCGGGTTCACAATGCAGGCACCCACCTGCGTGGAGGGGTCTTTGCTTCTTTTACCCGAAAGCAGTGCTACCCCCATAAAATATTCGTCCCAGGTAATATAGTTCTCTCGTTTAGACATAATTAAAAAATATGTGGAAAGATAAAAAATAACCGGGAGTTACGTAATTTTAATTCGACAAATTCCTGTTAGCTTGTTTACATTTGCAATCTTATGAGGCGAACCGAAGAGGATACATATAAGCACAAGGGATTGCGAAAAAAGTTAGTAGATGGCATACGTGCTAAGGGAATTGATGATGAAGCTACTCTGGAGGCGATTGGCCAAGTTCCAAGGCATTTTTTCTTAGATTCTGCTTTTGATGAGGTAGCTTATGAAGATCGTGCGTTTCCAATTGGTGAAGGGCAAACCATATCCCAACCCTATACTGTGGCCTATCAAACTTCATTATTACAGGTTGCACGGGGTTATAAAGTATTGGAGATTGGAACGGGAAGTGCCTATCAGGCTGTTGTTTTGGCCACAATGAACGCGCAGGTATATACCATTGAGAGGCAAAGAGCTTTGTATGATGAAAACAAGAAGTTTGCTTACCTAAAACGGTTCCCACGGATAAAATTTTTTTATGGAGATGGATATGAGGGGTTGCCCACTTTCGCTCCATTCGACAGAGTGCTGATTACTGCCGCGGCACCTGAAATTCCGCAGAAACTGATTGATCAACTTAAAGTGGGGGGCAAAATGGTAGTCCCCATAGACATTGGGAATGTACAACAAATGCGCCGGATAACGAAGCTAGAGGAGGGTATTGACGTTGAATATTTCGACAATTTTTCTTTTGTGCCGATGCTTCAGGGCAAAAAATAATAATCATGAAGGGGCTGGTGAAAATATTTTGGGTAGGCATGTTGGTGAGCTTTCTGGGTTCATTGCCCTTAGGGGTACTGAATATTGCTGCCATGCAAATTGCCATCACAGAAAGTGTAAGGAATGCCCTTCTCTTTTCGTTGGGTTCGCTTACTGCCGAAATGGTGTATGTGCGACTATC
>JBDHYK010000132.1:0-8924 GCA_039811305.1 Niabella sp. | reverse complement strand
TAAAATTTAATAATTATTCGTACCTTTGCACCTCAAAATTTATTATCAACTGTACGGCAAAATCCGTACAACCTTAAAAATCATACAGTTATGAAAGAAGGTATCCACCCAAAAAATTATCGCCTTGTTGTTTTTAAAGATATGAGTAACGGCGAATCGTTTTTAAGCCGCTCAACGGCTCATTCAAAAGATACCATTAAGTGGGAAGATGGAAATGAGTATCCGTTGATCAAATTGGAAATTTCAAGCACCTCGCACCCTTTTTACACCGGTAAAAACGTATTGGTTGACACAGCAGGTCGTATTGATAAGTTCAAAAGAAAGTACGCCAAAAAATAAAGGCAATTCTTATTATATTTTTATAACCCTGGATTTTTGTTCAGGGTTTTTGTTTGCCCGCCTCTTTATATTTAATTTTGCACCTGCGTTATGAAGTTTATCATTTTTACCCAAAAAGATATTGATTTGCAAAGGTTGTATCCTTTTACATTAACAAAAAATGTTCAGGAACTCACTTTGGGAATGATGAGTGTAAGGCAACGATGGGAAAAACTGCTGCAAGTACCCTCTTTTGATGAAGAAGATTCTGCAAATTACCGCCTAAAGATTCGTAAGACTTTAAATATCAGTAAACTATCTAAAAATGATGGTGCGTACTATATTAAAGCCAATCTGTTGCCATCGGCAGTTTTATTAAGCAAAATAAAGCATCTTAAGCCCGGAGAAGCCATTGTTTCGAACAAAAACGAAGTACTGGCTGCCCTTATTACGCAGGATGGAATAGACAAAGCGGGCAATCTTAAAAAGCCGGCAACCCGTATTGTGTACCACGATTTGATGAGAATTGAGTACCCCTGGGATCTTTTCAATTTCAACCGCCAGGTTCTGGTTTACGACTTTTCGCTGCTTACAAAAAAAAGGAAATCGGTTTCTATTGAAAGTTCCAATTATATAAGCAATAAAAAACAAATATTTGTAGAAGAAGGCGCGGTAGTTCATCACACATTCATTAATGCAGACGATGGGCCTGTATATATTTCTAAAAATGCACTTGTTATGGAAGGTACCTGCATCCGGGGGCCTGTTTTTATAGGAGAAGGGGCCGTGGTGAAGATGGGTACCCGAATTTATGGTGCTACCTCCATTGGTGCAAATTGTGTGGTGGGTGGCGAAATAAAAAACTCCATTTTGTCTGCCAATTCCAACAAAGGCCATGATGGCTATTTAGGAGACGCAGTAATAGGAGAGTGGTGTAATTTGGGAGCAGGTACCAGCAACAGCAATTTAAAGAATACTGCTGACAATATCGTTGTACATTTGCAGGGTCAGAAATATGAAGCTGGGTTAAAATGTGGTGTGCTGATGGGTGATTTTGTAAAAACGGCAATTAATACTTCCATCAATACCGGTACAGTAATTGGGCTGGGAGCCAATGTTTTTGGAACAGGCCTGACGCCCAAAGAAATACCCTGTTTTGCCTGGGGCTTTAACGGAAATGAACTGTTTCGTTTTGATAAACTCATTCAAAGTCTGGCATCCTGGAAAAAACTTAAAGGAGCCAGTTTATCGGATGAAGAAACTAAAATGATCACAACTATTTATAATAATTTTAAAAAGAATCTAAAATGAGAAAACAAATTGCTGCGGCAAACTGGAAAATGAACCTGACTTATGAAGAAGGTCATCAACTGTTAGATAATATTCTGAATGCCCAGGTAGCGCTGGCCGATCATCAGGAAGCTATTTTTGGGGTTCCCTTTCCTTATCTTACTATGGCAGAAGGAAAAGTGAAGGCAAAAAACTACTTTGTAGCTGCCCAAAACTGCTACAATAAAAAAGCAGGCGCCTACACAGGCGAGGTTTCGGTGGACATGCTGGCTTCTATCAACATTAAACATTGCATCATTGGGCACAGCGAGCGCCGCGAATATTTTAATGAAAGTAATCAAATGCTGGCCGAAAAATTAGACTTATTGTTAGCTGCCGCTATCACCCCCATTTTTTGCTGTGGCGAACCCCTTGAAATTAGAGAAGCCGGAACCCAAAACGAATTTGTAGAAAAGCAACTGAGAGAATCCCTGTTTCATTTATCAGCAGATGATTTGAAAAAAATCATTATTGCGTACGAACCCATTTGGGCTATCGGAACCGGAAAAACAGCAACCACCGAACAAGCCCAGGAAATTCACGCGTATCTGCGCTCGGTTTTGGCCAAACAATACGGCGAAGCGGTTGCCAATGAAATTCCAATTTTGTATGGAGGTAGCGTAAAAGCTAACAACGCCAAAGAATTGTTTTCCTGTGCCGACGTAGATGGCGGTTTAGTAGGGGGTGCTTCTTTAGTAGCCGGTGATTTTGTGGAAATTATCAAAGCACTTCAATAATCGTTTCAATCAATTTCAAAAGGTTGAATCGTCTTAATTTCTGGCGGTTCACCTTTTTTTTATTGAAGAATCACCGTACCTAATTCCTGGGTGATGCGGCGCTCCATATCTTTTAAAGAGGTGTGAATGAAATGGTATTCCCTAAAATTCTCTTCCTTTTTGTCGGCTTCCATATCTTTTTGATTGAGCAATAACATTCGTTTTATTTTTTTTAATTTCAAATAGCTGATCGCAGAAATCACTTTTTGGGGCGTTCTGTCCTCTGAAATAAGTTTAAACTGGTTCAATTGTTGTTCGTTTCCTTTTGAAAGAGTAGCTAAAAACTTTTGATAGTCCTGCTGAAACAGTTGTTTTTGATAACCCAGACTGTCTCCCAAATTTTCGATCCATCGGCTACTTTCTTCGTAGGGATAGTTTAATAAGGATACCGCTAAGGTGCTTAGCAAGGGATCTTCATGATAAATAAAGTACTTTTCATCTAACTTCTGCGGATCTCGCTTTAAAAGTTCTTTTATGGCCTGTATCAGCCGCCCCACATCAGGGTCTTCAATATCCAGATCGTCTATTTCATCAAAAATATACTGCGCTATGGTAATTGGTTCCTGCCAGGATTTGTTTCCATATTCCAGCAGGATGCGTGCTAATTCGCGTTCCTGTAACTGATCTTTGTGAATGAGGTCAAAGGTAGCATCCTCGTAATCGGTTGGAGTAGAATCGGGTAGGGCTTCTTTTTTAATCGTATCGGCCTTTCTTTCCTGAGCCATAATTCGATCGCGCAAATATTTGTTGACCAAGGCATGCAGCCCGGCCTCATCAATTTTTAAAATATCTGCCGACTGTTGGATGTAATCTTGCTGTTTGGTAAAATCTTCGGCTTTGTTGATGCGGGAAATGGATTCGGCAATTTTATTTACCAATTCTGATTTTTTCACCGGATCCTTGCCAATATCTTTCAAGGCCAACTCTAATTGAAAGAGGATGAAATCTTTTTTATTATCGCGCACAAACTCTGTAAATGCTTGGGCACCAAGCTTGTTTACATAACTGTCGGGGTCTTCATTGTCAGGGATCAGCACTAATTTTACGTTCAGGCCTTCTTCCAATGCCAGATCCAGCCCACGTTGGGCTGCTTTGATCCCTGCTGAGTCGCCATCATAAATAATGGTAAGATTGGGTGTGTATTTTTTTATCAGCCGCAACTGATCGGTTGTGAGCGAGGTGCCCCCCGAAGCTACCACATTTTCTATACCTGCCTGGTGAAGCGAAAGAACATCGGTATAGCCTTCTACCAAAAGGCACTCATCGGCTTTGTCAATGGCCATACGGGCAAAATATGAGCCGTAAAGTATCTTGCTTTTTACATAAATCTCGTTTTCGGGGGTATTAATGTATTTGGGAGCCTTATCCGAAGTTTTTAAAATACGGGCACCAAAGCCTAATATTTTACCGCTGTGGTTGTGTACAGGAAAAATTACACGGCTCCGGTAATTGTCCATCAACGCACCATTTCTGTTTACTGTCAGGCCGGTTTTTACCAGTAAATCCTTATTAAATTGCTTTGCAAGAGCAACCTTTGTAAAATCGTCTCTGGATTCGGAGGCATAACCTAATTGAAATTTTTTTATAATATGTTCCCGGAAGCCACGTTCCTTGAAATAACTCAGCCCAATAGATTTTCCTTCATCCGTTTCAAATAAAGATTTTGTAAAAAAATCCTGAGCAAACCCATTGATAATATACAGGCTGTCTGCTGTTTGATACTGCTCTCGTTGTTCATCGCTTACAAAAGTTTCTTCTACTTCTACATGATAGCGTTTGGCCAGCCATTTCAACGCTTCTACATAACTGTATTTCTCATGTTCCATAATAAAGCTGATGGCGTTGCCACTTTTTCCACATCCAAAGCATTTATAGATTTCCTTTGAAGCGGAAACGGTAAACGAGGGCGTTTTTTCATTATGAAAGGGACAAAGACCCAGATAATTTGTTCCCCGCTTTTTAAGCTTTACAAAATCGCCAACCACATCCAGTATGTCTATACGGGCAAGTATTTCCTGTATGGTTTGTTGAGAAATCACGGATCAAATTTAGGCTTTCTGTTACAGCTTTCTGTGGAAAGGCGTATTTTTAGTTTCAAAAAATTAGAGGAATGGAATACAACGCTCCGGATCCGGCAACAACGACCGGTAATCTTACGGTTAATATTAAAGAAAGAAAGGGTTGTGTTATGATTACCCTGTTATTACTTTGCGTTGCCATTGGGGTTCTTGCCTATTTTATTGGGCGAAACACCCAACCAGAAGGGTATAATTCACTCATTTTCAATACGGCATTTATCAAGGATATCGCAGAATTAGCTACTTTGGAAACCCAGGGCTCGGCAAGCATCAGGAGTACCAATATTACAGATGACGGCAGTTTTTCTGATGCGCTGAAAAAATTATTTAATGAAAGAACAGTAAATATTTCCGTACCCTATACTGCAAAGTACGGCGTGAACCTGGGTAAGCAATCCGTAAAAATTGAGAAGAAAGATTCTGTAGTTACCATTATTTTGCCGCAGCCACAGTTGCTTAGCTATGAACTAAAAATGGATGGGCTGAATATTTTTTCAAGAACGGGAATTTTGCAATCTATTGATGAACAGGGATTTATTAGATTGGAGCAAAAACTGTACGCACAGTCCCGAGCGCAATTGGAGAAAAACGATACCTATAAAAATATTGCTAAAGAAAAGGTACAAAAAGTGCTTGACGCCTATTATGCGCCTATGAACCTGCGTGTAACCCTTGTTTTTGACGATGCCAAGGCGAACAAGGTGGTTCCTGATTTTAACTGAACCTAAGGTAAACAGGCTACTGGCATCAAATTTTTAGTAAAATTGAAACAAATCTCGCAGGCAATTAGTAAAAATGTGGAACCAATGGATCATTTTTTCTAAAATTGGAAGCCGTTACAGGGAGAAAAAGTTTTAAAAAAGTGATATAAAACATTTTTTAAAACAAAGTTTTGACTTTACCTTAGTGCTCTTTTTAAAAAGTAACGGTTCGGCTATATTTTTTTATTGTTATTTGTTTAAAACTAATTTGTTTATGTTTGGCAACCAAACGATGTATCTTGAAAATAATCCTTTCTTTAATAATAAAACCAGTTTATGAAACGACTATCAGTTCTTAGTCTTACACTACTATCCACGTTCTCTGCTATTGCCAGCGAAGCGGATTTGCATGTACCTGTTGGCATTAAGGAGCATACCGAACTTTACTATGGGTTTGCCATAACCATTTTAGGAATGTTGTTTGGGGTGTATCAATACTCAAAAGTAAAAAAACTGCCCGCACACCGCTCTATGCTCGACATCGCCGACGTAATTTACAAAACCTGCAAAGCCTATCTGGCCCAGCAAGGCAGGTTTTTGGCCATTCTATTTATTTTTATTGGCGCCGCTGTTGCGGGCTATTTTGGTTTTTTAGCCAAAGATCACGATGGCAACCAGCTTTTTGGGATCGGAGGCGTACTGCTCATCCTGGGTTGGACCATTATTGGAATCCTGGGGTCTTATGCAGTTGCTGCTTTTGGCATTAGGATGAATACATTGGCCAATTCCCGTATGGCGTTTGCATCACTCAAAAGAAAGCCGCTCAACTTGCTGAACATCCCATTAGAAGCCGGAATGAGTATTGGCGTATTGCTAATTTGCGTAGAACTGATAATGATGCTTGTAATTCTGTTGTTAATGCCGGGAGAACTTGCCGGTGCCTGCTTTATTGGGTTTGCCATTGGAGAATCCTTAGGTGCATCTGCCCTGCGTATTGCCGGGGGTATTTTTACAAAGATTGCCGATATCGGCTCCGATCTGATGAAAGTTGTTTTCAAAATAGGCGAGGATGATCCCCGCAACCCCGGTGTTATTGCCGACTGTACCGGCGACAATGCCGGTGATAGCGTAGGCCCAACGGCTGACGGTTTTGAGACCTATGGTGTTACCGGTGTGGCGTTGATTTCGTTTATTTTATTAGCCATCACAACAGGCCCCGAAACACAAACCTTGTTGCTGGCCTGGATTTTTGTAATGCGTATTTTGATGGTAGTTACCTCGGTTGTAGCGTTTTGGATCAATAAGTTTATTAGCAATGCGCTGTACAGCAATAAAGAAGATCTTGATTTTGAGGCACCCCTAACTCACTTGGTATGGATTACTTCTATTTTATCCATCATCGTAACCTTTATAGTAAGTTATCTAACCATTCCCAATATTAACGGAAACACCGATATGTGGTGGATCTTGTCAATTATTATAAGCTGTGGAACCCTGGGTGCAGCAATTATTCCGGAGTTTACCAAAATATTCACTTCGCCAAAATCCAGCCACGTGAACGAGATAGTGAATGCAGGTAAAGAAGGAGGCGCTTCGTTGGTGATTCTTTCGGGTTTTGTAGCTGGTAATTTCAGCGCTTTCTGGAAAGGAATGGTGTTCTTTGTGCTCATGTTTATTGCATATTATACCAGTACGATGGGATTGGAAAATATAATGATCTATCCCTCTATTTTTGCTTTTGGCTTAGTTGCATTTGGTATGCTGGGCATGGGGCCGGTTACGATTGCAGTGGACAGCTATGGCCCGGTTACGGATAATGCACAATCTATTTACGAACTATCTTTAATAGAATCAGAACCCGATATTGATGCTGAAATTGAAAGAGACTTTGGGTTCAAACCCGATTGGGAAAAATCAAAATATTATCTTGAAGCCAATGATGGCGCAGGAAATACCTTTAAAGCCACTGCAAAACCGGTATTGATTGGTACTGCGGTAGTAGGAGCCACCACAATGATTTTTTCACTCATTCTAATGATCGAGAAAACGCTTAATGTGGATCCTGCAACCATATTAAACGTGCTGAACCCCTATACGATACTCGGTTTTCTTCTTGGAGGCTCCGTAATTTATTGGTTCACAGGGGCTTCTACACAGGCTGTTACTACCGGTGCGTATCGTGCAGTAGAATATATAAAACGCAATATCAATCTCGATCCTAATGCACCTAAAAAAGCCGACCCGGCTAAGTCTGTGGAGGTGGTGAAGATTTGTACACAGTATGCGCAAAAAGGAATGTTTAATATTTTTATCGCAATTTTCTTCTTTGCTTTAGCATTTGCCTGTATTTCTTCTCCATCCAGTATAGGAGGAAACGAGGCCGTAGCCTTGTTTGTAAGCTATCTTATAGGCATTGCTGTATTTGGTTTGTTCCAGGCTGTATTTATGGCCAATGCAGGCGGCGCCTGGGATAATGCTAAAAAAGTGGTAGAGGTGGATCTGAGAGCAAAAGGTACCGAACTACACGATGCTACGGTGGTTGGCGATACCGTTGGAGACCCTTTCAAAGATACCTCATCAGTAGCGCTCAACCCTATTATTAAATTTACAACCCTGTTTGGGTTGTTGGCGATGGAAATTGCAATTTCCGATAATTTCCGCGACGCAGCCCCTTATGTGGGATTGGTGTTCTTGTTGATTTCTTTAGTTTTTGTGTGGAGAACCTTCTATAAAATGAGAATTGAAAAATAAAGAACAATAGAAGTTTTAGAAAGTGGCAGAGAAATTTGCCACTTTTTTTATTTCACGCAAATTCTTTATACTGAAGCCGCCAATGCGAGCTGCAATACCAAACCTGGGCTTGGGGCAAGACTTTGACTCTGAGCTCAGCCGAAACAGTACAGTTCCATCGCAATAAAATTGTTGGTGATATAGCGAAATATATTTCGGTCTTCTTCGAGATAGGTTTAGATGGACAGTATTTAAACGAAGTACTTGGTGAGCACGTCATATTTAGCACTACCCGTTTATTTAATTTGATATTTGATTCCCGCCACAAAAATACGTGGCAGCAAACTATAGGTAGAAAGGGTGGAATAATAATCGCCAACGTTATAAAAATTAAGCGTTTTCTGGTTGAAAGCATTGTGCAGGCTGGCAGAAACCGTTAGCTTATCTTTAATGATATGCCCCAGGAAGCTTGCATCCAATAAATAAAGCGGTTTTTGTTTACTGCCATTTGCCGCCCAGTTGTAACGGCTGCCCACTACCTGTAGGAAATAGTTTTTAGCAAGCTGATAGTCTGTTTGCAGGTAGTACTGCCAGCTATATTGCCGGGTGGTTGTTTTCAGTGGGCCAATGGATGCCTCGTTGATACTTCCATTAAAGGTGGCAAATGCCCTGAAATTAAAAAATCCGTCAAAAGCCGAATTGAAAGCCAGTTTTCCGCCCCCGAACCAACTGTTTACGGCCCTTTCCAGGTTATTATTGATTTTGTTGGTATATCGGCTATTGATGGCATTAGCGCTAAACCGCAAGGTGCCTGAAAGCGATGGGATGAATTTATCAGACCCGGCAAACAAGGTCAGCATCCTGCTTCCAGCGGGTACCGGATACCTTTCTACCAGGCTAAACTGCTTGCTGATTAAAGAGCTGGTAGCGTAGCTATTGAGCGAAAAACCGTAGGAGCCGTTCACAAAAGCCGAAAACTGCTTATAACTGTT
>JBDHYK010000131.1:0-9024 GCA_039811305.1 Niabella sp. | reverse complement strand
TAACATATTCGTTTTATTTAACCCCGGGGGCGTATTGTGCTCACCGGGAATTTATTTTATTTTTTACCAGAACTATTTTTCCGGCTTCCTTACTACTAATTTCTTCTATCTCTGTCTCTGTCCCTGTATCCGCCGCCGCCGCCTCTGCGATCTCCACCACCGCGTCTGTCATCGCGTCTGCCTTCTCTTCTATCTCCTCCCGGGCCTTTGTCGGTTCCTGAAATAAAATTAGGATTCAGATCTCTTTTTGCAAGTACCTCTCCTTTACAGATCCATACTTTAATGCCAATTTTTCCATACACGGTTTGTGCAAATACGTTGGCATAATCAATATCCATCCGAAACGTGTGCAAAGGAACACGACCTTGTTTAAACTCTTCGCTACGGGCTATTTCAGCACCGCCAAGGCGTCCGCTTAGTTTTACTTTTATACCTTCAGCTCCCATTCGAAGCGCTGAGGCGATTGCCATTTTTGTAGCACGTTTAAAGTTGATCCTGTTTTCGATCTGGCGGGCAATGGTATCGCCAACGATCATTGCATCGGTTTCGGGACGGCGAATTTCAAGAATGTTTATCTGTACATCGTCGTTTCCTGTCAGCTTCTTCAGTTCTTCTTTAATGCGATCTACTTCGCCCCCGCCCCTTCCGATAATGATACCGGGTTTCGAGGTATGAACGGTAACAATCAGCTTTCCTAATGTTCTTTCAATAACTATTTTTGAAATGCCGCCTTTGTTGATACGGGCATTGAGGTAGTTTCTGATTTTATCGTCTTCGATTAACTTAGATGCAAAATCTTTTTTGCTTCCGTACCAGTTAGATTCCCATCCGCGGATGATGCCTAACCTGTTACCAATTGGATTTGCTTTTTGACCCATATTTATTGGTTATACTTTTTTAATTTCTTTTTCTTTACTTTTTTTGCTGCTCATCAACAATTACTGTAACGTGGTTGCTCCTTTTGCGTACCCTGTATCCACGTCCCTGGGGAGCGGGGCGCATGCGCTTCAGCGTTCTACCCTCATCTACAAAAATGGTTTTTATTATCAACCCTGTTTCATCTCCGCCTTCGTTTGCCTGCTTCCAATTGTTGATAGCATTTAATACGAGCTTGCGCAAGGGCACTGAAGGATGTTTGGGGTTGTGCTCCAATTCTGCCAACACCAAGTCCACTCGCTTCCCACGGATCAGGTCAGCTAAAAGCCTCATTTTTCGGGGCGATGTTGGATAATTCCTAAGTTTTGCTACTGCTTCCATTTTTTAAATTTATGAACTGCCGTTTTTTTGGCAGGTTTCGTGTTCGATTTGATTTTTTTTGTGCCATCAAAATCGGAACCCTGTTTTACTTTTTTATTTTCGTTTCAGTTGCTATTTGTTACCCGAGTGCCCCTTGAAATGGCGGGTAGGTGCAAATTCGCCTAATTTATGCCCTACCATAAACTCGGTAACATATACCGGAATAAATTTATTTCCGTTGTGTACGGCAAAGGTGTGACCAACAAAATCGGGAGTAATTGTCGAGCGGCGGCTCCAGGTTTTAATTACTGTTTTTTTTGTGCCTCCCTCGTTCATAGCAAGCACTTTTTTTTCTAAGTGGGTTGCTACATAAGGACCTTTTTTAATCGAACGAGCCATGCTTTATTTATTATTTAATTATTTACTAATTTCTTCTTGTGTTCGGGTACTTGTTTTTCCTGTATCCTTCTCAGTTTATCGCTTTGACAATTTGCTGCCGTCTCTGCGTTGAATGATGAGTTTATCGCTACCCTTACCTCTTGTTCTTGTTTTTTCACCTTTTGCATATTTTCCGGTACGGCTGCGTGGATGGCCTCCTGAGGCTCTTCCTTCACCACCACCCATGGGGTGATCTACAGGGTTCATGGCTACACCACGGGTGCGGGGCTTAATACCTTTCCACCTGTTGCGGCCTGCTTTACCCATGCTTTGCTGCGCGTGATCGCTATTGCTTGCTACACCCACCGTGGCAAAACAATTGATTAATACTTTTCTTAACTCACCGGAAGGCATTTTAAGAATTGCATATTTTTCTTCCTTATTGGCAAGTTGTGCGCTGGCGCCGGCACTACGAGCCATAACACCACCCTGTCCGGGGTTCAACTCAATATTGTGCACATTGGTACCTAAAGGCATATTTTTTAACTGCAGGTTGTTACCAATTTCAGGGGCTACACTGGCACCACTTACGATTACGTTACCCACTTTTATACCCTGGGGTGCAATGATATAGCGCTTTTCGCCATCGGTATATTCTACCAGTGCAATAAATGCAGTACGGTTGGGATCGTATTCAACCGATACCACCTTGGCTTCTACGCCGTGTTTATCTCTTTTAAAATCTACAATACGGTATTTTTGTTTATGTCCACCGCCTCTGTAGCGCATGGTAAGCCTTCCGGATGAATTTCGCCCCCCGGTACTCTTCTTGGTTTCCAGTAATGCTTTTTCGGGTTGGTTGGTGGTGATTTCCGCATAGGCGTTACCAATCCTCCAACGGGTACCTGCTGTTACTGGTTTGAATTTTTTTACTGCCATTTTTCTATCCGCTTTTCCGGACCTTTTTTGCTTCTGTTTTTTAAAAACAGTTGCGGTTAATAATTCTTTTTCAACTTTTGCGGTAGCTGAACTACCTTTCTTTTTTATCTCCTAAACGGGAGATGCCTACTTAAATATGCCCGTACAGATCAATTTCTTCTCCTTCGGCAATTGTAATATACGCTTTTTTGTAGGCTGGCTTGCGCCCGGCAATATAACCGGCTTTTGTGTAGCGGGTTTTACTTTTTGCAGGAACTACTACGGTGTTCACGCCCGTAACGGTAACCCCATAGAAAGCTTCAATTGCTTTTTTGATTTCAAGCTTATTGGATTTTCTTGCCACCTTAAAAGCGTAGCGATGCAGTTTTTCCTGCTGGGCATTTGCTTTTTCAGTAATGATGGGCTTTATTAATATTTCGCTTGGTTTCATTTTTATTTATGATTTTCAAGTTAAGTTTATGCTTCGGCGGGTTCCACTTCGCTTAAAATTTTTGCCGCACTTTCTGTCAACACCAACACGTCCGAGTTCATGATATCGTAGGTGTTTAAATCGCTTAACGCCATTCCTAAAACAGTGGGTACGTTACGCAGGGACAACTCTACATTTTCGTTGGACTCCGTTACAATAAACATGGATTTTTTATCCGCAACTTTTAGATTGCCCAAAATAGACACAAAAGTTTTTGTTTTTGGGGCCGTAAAGTTCAGATCTTCGATCACCAAAATGGCATTGTCCTTTGCTTTATAGGTTAGTGCCGAAACTTTGGCCAGATCTTTCACTTTTTTGTTTAGTTTAAAGTCATAGTCGCGCGGACGGGGCCCGAAGATGGCACCACCTCCTTTGTATAAGGGATTGCGAATATTACCTTTACGGCTGCCACCCGTACCTTTTTGCTTGTGCAACTTACGGCTGGAACCTTTTACCTCATTACGGTTTTTAGCTTTATGTGTACCCTGCCTTTGTGCAGCCAGGTATTGCTTTACCGCCAGGTAAATTACGTGGTCGTTGGGTTCTACACCAAAAATATCATCGGGCAATTCCACGGAACGGCCTGTGCTTTTACCTTCTTTATTTAAAACTTCAACTTGCATTTTCTATAATTTTTACCTTCTGCTTCCTGTAAAGGATCGGGATTAATTCTGAATTAAAACAATGGAACCAATATGGCCGGGAACGGAACCGCTTATAAGGATGTAATTTTTTTCGGGGAAAATTTTCACCACTTTCAAGCCTTTTAATTTCACACGCTCGCCACCCATACGGCCGGCCATACGCATCCCTTTCATCACGCGGCTGGCAGAAGAAGAGTTACCCAAAGAACCGGGTGCCCTTTGCCTGTCATGTTGTCCGTGCGATTGCTCACCCACACCATGGAAATTATGACGCTTAACCACACCCTGAAAGCCTTTGCCTTTTGAGGTGCCTACGATGCTTACTTTTTCACCTTCTTCAAAGATGTCTACAGTAATAGCGTCTCCAATATTTTTATCAATGGAAAAATTCCTGAATTCTTTAGATATTTTTTTTGCGGATGTGTTAGCTTTAGCGAAGTGGTTTTTCTCAGGCAGTGTGGTACGGCTTTCTTTTTTCTCGCCGAAAGAGAGTTGCAGCGCATCGTAGCCGTCTGTTTCTTTTGTTTTTACCTGGGTAACGATGCATGGCCCTGCTTCTATGATCGTACAGGCAGTTTGTGTTCCCTGCGGATCGTAAACGCTGGTCATCCCAAGTTTTTTCCCAATAATACCTTTCATTTTATTCGTTTTTATGCTGTGCAGGATTATTAGGACTTCTGGAAGTTTTATTACCAGTAATCGATCCTAGTTTAGCTGTCAACCTTTTCCATTATCAGGAAGTACTGACAGTAAACAAACCCTGAACGGCTTGTTTTATGTTAAGAAACCCAACACCCTATTTGCAGGGGGTACAGGTTCGGTTTGTATCAGAGCTCTTTTGGCCCGGCTATGCGGATTTGAGAGATAATCATTTATAAAAAGAACTACTATTTAAACAAGAAAACCCTTACTAATCAAAGGGTTGTACAGGCTTACGCCTTAATTTCCACTTCTACGCCGCTAGGCAGGTCTAATTTAGACAAAGCATCTACCGTGCGTGAAGACGATGTATAAATATCCAATAACCTTTTGTGTGTGGCTAATTGGAACTGCTCACGACTCTTTTTGTTCACGTGGGGAGAACGCAGAACAGTAAATATTTTACGATGAGTAGGCAAGGGAATTGGACCTGTAACCACAGCGCCGGTGCTACGCACGGTCTTCACGATTTTCTCGGCAGATTTATCTACCAGGTTATGATCGTAAGATTGTAATTTTATTCTGATTCTTTGTGACATTATTAAAAACCCATTTTCAATTTGGGAGTGCAAAGTTAAGTGGAATTTTTGGATTAAACTAAATTTTTTCAAAAAAATATTTAACCCCGCTTATTTCCGCCTGGTTTAGCCGTAACCCCTTTGCACAAAACCACGCGAACCCCTGTTCCGCATCGCTTCTGTGTAACACATATAAGGCTTTATACCTATTTTATTAGTGTATTTGAACCAGAGCCCTGGTTTTTTACTTCTATTGGGGTTGGTTTTTAGGCTGTGCGAAAAAAATCCCGATAACGCACTGTTATCGGGATGAGTTGTAATAACTTTTGCAAGATTTCCCTTATTTTACTTCTTCGTAAGGAACATCGGTTACATTGTCGGCTCCACTGTCGGCTCCTGAATGTTGTTGCCCTCCTGCCCCTGCATTGGGGTCAAATCCGGGGCCTCCTGCCTGTGCGCCACCGTCCTGTCCTTGTTTGTACAGATCCTCACTGGCGGCTGTCCAGGCGGTATTCAGCTCCTGCATGGCACTGTCAATTCCTGCAATATTTTGCTGTTTGTGGGCTTCCTTCAGCTTTTCCACTGCGCTTTCAATGGTGGCTTTTTTGTCTGCAGGTATTTTATCGCCATATTCTTTCAACTGCTTTTCGGTTTGAAACACCAGACTGTCCGCAGCGTTCAGTTTGTCTATTTTTTCTCTTTCAGCCTTGTCGCTGGCTTCGTTGGCCTTGGCCTCGGCTTTCATCTTTTCTACTTCATCCTTGCTTAACCCGCTACCGGCCTCGATATGAATTTTTTGTTCTTTTCCGGTACCTTTATCTTTTGCCGTTACGTGCATGATGCCATTGGCATCTATATCAAACGACACTTCGATTTGCGGTATGCCACGGGGAGCCGGTGGAATTCCATCTAAGTTGAAGATTCCCAGGCTCTTATTGTCTTTTGCCATGCTCCGCTCTCCCTGCAGTACGTGAATTTGTACCCCGGGTTGATTATCGCTGGCAGTAGAAAAGGTTTCAGATTTTTTTGTAGGGATGGTGGTATTTGATGGAATGAGCGTGGTCATTACACCGCCCAGGGTTTCAATACCTAAGGATAGCGGCGTTACATCCAATAACAGTACATCTTTTACCTCACCCGTTAATACGGCACCTTGTATAGCAGCACCTACGGCAACCACTTCATCGGGATTCACCCCTTTATTGGGCTTTTTACCAAAGAATTTCTCTACGATTTCCTGTACTTTGGGAATACGGGTACTACCCCCCACCAGGATCACTTCGTCAATCTCAGAGGCGCTCATACCGGCATCTTTCAAAGCGGCTTCGCAAGGTTTTAAGCAACGGGCAAACAGACTGTCGGCCAACTGTTCAAACTTCGCACGGCTTAATTTTCTTACCAGGTGTTTTGGCACTCCGTCCACGGCTGTAATGTAGGGCAGATTAATTTCGGTTTCGGTAGAAGACGAAAGCTCAATCTTTGCTTTTTCAGATGCTTCTTTCAGGCGTTGTAAGGCCATAGGATCTTTTCTCAGATCTATTGCTTCATCCGATTTAAACTCGCTTGCAAGCCAGTCCATAATCACTTTATCAAAATCGTCGCCGCCAAGGTGCGTATCGCCATTGGTAGATTTTACTTCAAACACACCATCGCCCAGTTCCAGCACTGAAATATCAAATGTGCCACCGCCGAGGTCGAAAACGGCTATTTTTTGCTCTTTTCCGCCTTTGTCGAGCCCATAAGCCAGTGCTGCTGCGGTAGGCTCGTTGATGATACGACGAACCGTAAGACCTGCTATTTCGCCGGCCTCTTTTGTTGCCTGCCGTTGCGCATCGTTAAAATAAGCGGGTACGGTAACAACCGCTTCATGAATTTCCATACCTAAGTAATCTTCGGCAGTTTTTTTCATTTTCTGAAGTGTCATGGCCGAAATTTCCTGTGGGGTGTATAGCCTTCCGTCAATATCAATACGCACGGTATCATTGTCGCCTTTCACAATTTTATAGCTCCAGTGGGTAATTTCTTCACCCACCTCGTTAAACCGGCGACCCATAAAACGTTTTACCGACATGATGGTATTTTGTGGATTTGTGATGGCCTGCCTTTTTGCAGGATCCCCCACTTTACGTTCGCCATTTTTTAAAAATGCCACTACGGAAGGCGTTGTACGCCGTCCCTCATCATTTGAGATAACTACCGGTTCGTTGCCTTCCATTACAGATACACAACTATTGGTAGTACCTAAATCTATTCCTATTATTTTGCCCATATCTTTAATTTTCTGTTTTAGGTTTTTTACTGCAATCTTGCAGCCATAATCACCTGACAAGGATTGTGCCGGGGGGCAAAACATGAAAAAATGGCAGTCTGAATAAAAATTTAGACAAAAATCTATTAGATCGCGCGGGCAAAAGCATCCAAATTGTCAAAAACCAGGTCTATATAAGGGTTGGGGAGTTCGATACTCTTCGTTGTGGGCAAATACACGGCACGGATTCCTGCATTTCGGGCAAACTGCATATCAGTAATATTATTACCTATCATTATTGATTTTTCAAAGCTAATTTCGGGAAAATCCTGCTGCGCTGCCAGGGCCATTCCCGGATTGGGCTTGCGCAAAAAATCTTTGTCGGTTAATCCCGTAGAAAAATAAATCCCGTCTATACGCCCCCCGGCTGCCAACACAGCTTCCATCATTTTTTTATGAATTCCTTCCAAATCGGCAAGTGTCATCATCCCTTTGCCCACGGCGCGTTGGTTGGTAACAACGACTATTCTTCCAAAACGATCGGCTAATTTTTTAAACAGATGGGGAGCCCCCTCCATAAATTCAAATTCATCTGCTTTAAAAACGTAACTGGTGGGCTTGTCGTGATTGATCACCCCATCCCGGTCTAAAAATAGTGTCCAGCTTTTATCAATTTTTGATAGACTGAAAGGAGGAATTTGAAGTTCGGTTTGCGCTCTTGCAAAATCTTCGGGAATGCCAATATCAATAAAATACACATCCTGCGCCAGGCCTGCTAACCGTTTTTCTGCTACAAAACGCTCTAAATAGTCTTTTTCAAATGAAAATTTTTGTGGGAACCGGTTTTTCAAAAACTCGTTTCGATGAATCAGGTACACACCCGCATTGATGAGGCCCTGCTTGTACGGTTGTTTTTCTTTAAACGAGGTAATCCTGCCGTTTTCATTCATTTCTACCACCCCATACCTGTCAAAATCTTTCATGGGTTTTAAAGCAAGGGTACATTCAGCACCTGAAAACTGGTGTGTGTTTAAAAGCGCATGAGCAGAAAACCTGAAAAGCGTGTCGCCATTCACCACAAATACTTGCTTTGCCTGTGTTTTTTGCAGAGCAAAGGAAATAGCACCTCCGGTTCCAAGTGGTTCACTTTCAATTACATAGCTATAATCTAAGGATTGAAATTCTTTTTCCAGAAACTCCAAAATGGCTTCGTGCCGATATCCGAGGCTGAAAATGAACTTTTGAATCCCCTGCATCCTCAACTGGTTGATGACATAATACAGAAAAGGCCATCCGGCCACAGGTGCCAAACATTTTGGCAGTTCGGGAAGAGCTTCGCGCAAACGGGTACCCAGTCCGCCGGCAAGGATGATGGCAGTTTGCCCCTCCTGGGGCTGGGGCTTGTTTTTACCAAAATAATTCAATTCACTCATGGGTTCCCTGTTTCGGATTTTGTTGTTCTAAAATCAAATCGCTGTACGATTTGTCAATAAGTTGCTGGTGAGCCAACTGAAAAAAATCAAGATAAGATTCGCATTGATTTTTTAATCTGTCTGTTGAAACCTCTCCGCTGCGGTCAATGGCTTCCACTTCAATAAAGGTACCCAGGTTTGCCACCGTGTCAAAATGAAACTTTACATTTCCTAAAAAATAAATTTTCCGTTTTTTTTCCACCACCACTTTTACCCCTAACTGGTGGACCAGTATTTTTTTCAGGTTTTCGCTCTGCGGGTGTTCATATAATATAACTCTGGACTCTTTAGAACCGGGTTGATCCTCCCTGTCATAATTTATCAGGCAATTCTCAATAGTGCCTTCCCGCAGTTTGAGCCTCCCAAATGGCACGTTAAAATAGGTATCCTTCTGGTGGTCTTGTCCTATGTATTGCGGCCC
>JBDHYK010000130.1:0-9157 GCA_039811305.1 Niabella sp. | reverse complement strand
TATACTCGTTCGTTGTCTTTGCTTGTCTTTTTAGTGTTGTTGCTTTGAAAGATTATTTTTCAGTTCGAATTAAAATTTTTGCAGTTTTTACGCCTTTGGCACTTGCTTCAAATGTAATAGTACCCGAATTTTCGCCTGCCTGAACCAATGCAGTTAGCTGGCCACTAAATAATTTCATATAGGGTGCCTGAAACGACTCCAAACTGGAACTGTTACCGTTTGCGGCGGCTTTATAGCTGCCGGCGCCGGTAACTTTAAACTGAATTTGCCTTGTTTCGTCTGGACAGAAGTTCCCGTTTTTGTCAACGATTTTAACGTTAATAAAGGCAATATCTTTTCCATCGGCTGCAAGTTGGCTTCGGTCGGCTTCCAGCACAATTTTGTATGGCTTTCCGGCGGTGCGAACTTCTTTTTCCTCAACTGGGTTGCCCTTACTATCGTAGGCTACTACTTTTAGAGTGCCGGGTTCATATTTGGTATCCATCCACATGAGCCGATAGCGTTGTTGCCTTTCAAAACTGCGGGCATTGTACTGGGTATTGTAGGCTTTTTGTGTGGTATCCTTGGTTCGGCGCCCCTGACTTTTACCGTTGATAAATAGTTCTGCACTGGGATAGTTGGTATAAACAAAAACGGGAGTAGTTTCTCCTTCCCTGCCTTTCCAGTTCCAGTGTGGAACCAGGTGCAGGGTTTTTACAGAAGGGTTCCAGTGGCTTCGATACAGGTAGAAACGGTCTTTTGGAATTCCCGCCAGATCCACAATTCCAAACAAAGAACTATGGCTGGGCCAATCGGTATAGTAGGGGGTAGGCTCGCCCAGGTAATCGAATCCTGTCCATACAAATTCGCCCATATTGTAATTATAGTCATCGTGCATGATAAAATTGTCTTCGGGCAAATCACTCCATCCGCAATGCTCTACATCATAAGAAGAAGACTGGTGGTCTTCGTATTTTTTCATAGACTGTTTGGCGACAGGAAATTTATAAATTCCTCTGGAGCTGACGGTTGAAGCGGTTTCTGTTCCCAGAATCAGTTCCTGAGGCAGGATTTTATAAGCATCGGGGTAGCGGTGCGGGCGGTAATTGAAGCCTGCAATTTGCATGGTAGCGGCCATATTATTATTATACACATTGTCTGGGCGATCCATACCGTTTGTAACCGGCCGGCTGGGGTCTTCACGGTGGCAGATATCCTGTAAAAACCGGGCAACTCTCGCTCCTGAGGGGTTGCTTTGCTCTTCCACTTCATTTCCAATACACCATATTACAACACTTGGATTATTGCGAAAGTGATGGAGTAAGTTTACCAGATCCTTTTCTGCCCACTCATTAAAAAGTGTATTGTAGCCGTTTTTCATTTTAGGAATCTTCCATTCATCAAAACTTTCAGGCATCAGCATCATTCCCATTTCGTCGCAAGCTGTAACCAATTCGGGTGCTGGCATATTGTGCGAGGTGCGAATCGCGTTCACACCCATATCTTTCATAATTCTTACCTGCCTACGAATCGCAGCATCATTTACTGCGGCTCCCAAAGGCCCTAAGTCGTGGTGGTTACAAACTCCCTGAAATTTGATCAGCCTGCCATTTAAAAAGAAACCCTTGTTTGGGATGAGTTCAATAGAGCGGATGCCAAACCTGGTTGCATACTCATCAACCAAAGATCCTGCATCGTACAGTTTGGAAATGGCCGTATAAAGATGGGGATGATCCAGATCCCATAACCGGGGTTGCAATACGACCATCTCCTGGGTAAAAGTTTGGTCGTCGTACTTTGTAATAATTCCCTTATTGGATGCCACCACCTGGCCCGAAGCATTCACAATATCGGTTTGTAGGCTATATTTTGAAATATCGCCGTTAGCGGGCTTTTGTAGTTTTGTTTGAATTAGGACTTTTGCAAATTCTTTTTTGATAACCGGTGTTGTAATTTGAGTGCCCCAAACAGGGATATGCGTGGTGTTGGTAATAACCAGGTGCACATTCCGGTAAAGACCCGCACCAGGATACCAACGCGAAAACTCAGTAGGATTTTCCAGCCTTACAGCAATTGTATTTTCCGCACCGGGTTTTAGAGCGTGGGTTATGTCGAAATGAAAACTGTTATACCCGTAAGGCCAATAGCCTACGTTTTGCCCATTCACATACACCTTGGCGTGGCTCATGGCACCATCAAAGATGATGGTTGCTTTTTTCCCTGGGGCAAATTGTGGAAGTTTCACTTGGGTGCGGTACCATCCAACTCCTACAAAAGGCAATCCTCCGGTTCGTCCGGCATGCGCTTCGGCTTGTTTTTGTCCATCCTGAACAATTGCCATTACCTGCAAATCGTTTCTCGAATCAAAAGGACCGTAAATAGCCCAATCATGAGGTATGGTAACGGATTGCCATTTACTATCATCGTATTCTGGCTGAGAAGCGGCAGAAACATCCTCGCGTGAAAATTTCCAGTTTTTGTCTAATAATATTTCTGTTCTGTTTTGAGACCGGGCTACGAAGAACCCTAAAAACAACAGTCCGGCAAAGAATAGTTTTTTCAGCATCATGATAAGTATTGTTAACAACAAATGTAGTTTTAATTTTATTGAAAACCAAGTTCATTTAAACGCGAATGATTTGTGCTCCAGCTTCCTTCAGATGGGCAAAGTTTTTAATCATTTTAAATGGATGTGTACAGAAAGCCAATATTGTTATTGGGCTGATTTCAGAACTTGCTCGCAGGTTCAAAACTAATGCCTAAAAGGAAACAGGATGGCCGGGGTGTATGGCTACCAAATAACTGGTGCAGCGTATTCTGGAATACGCTGATTTGTAGAGACAGGCTCTATTTTTTTTGATTCAGGTAGGCTTCTAACTCAGAAACGGTGAGGTTTAGAGCTACAATTTCACCCTTTTCATTCAACAGAAAAGACTGGGGAATGGCTCGGATTTGCCATCGGAGGGCGATATTATCTTCAGATGTTTTCCCGTCTGTGAGCTGAGGCCAGGTCATTTTATCCTTTTTAATAGCACGTTTCCATTTTTTGGGGTCTTCATCAACTGAGACGCTGATGATTTCAAAACCCTTGTTTTGATATTTCGGATACATGCGCACGAGTTTTTTGTTTACTAAGCGGCAGGGTGCACACCAGGATGCCCAAAAATCGAGCAACACCGTTTTGCCCCGATATTCTTGTAATGAAACTGGTAATCCTTGATCGTTCTGCAGTGTAAACGCTTCAATGGCTATTGGTTTTTCCAATATTTGCGCTGAGAGGCTTACTTGCAACCCAACCAGCAGTAATAATAGGACTGAGTTTTTCAACACAAAGCATAAAAAAGGCTACAATCTCTTGCAGCCGGTTTAAAATATTTTTTTTTGAAGTTTATTTTTTTTCGCAACAAGATTTTCCAGCAACTTTTTTTCCTGCTGTTGCTGCTTTATCTGTGCAGGCTTGTTTGTTGCCTTTCACGTCCTTATCGCAACAGTCCAACTCTCCTCCTTTATTTTTTTCGGATGCGTTGCTCTTATAAGTCATTGTTCTATCGTATTTGCAGCAACTGTGCAAGTTTTTGTAGGCTTCATCATTGCCTTTCACGTCTCTTGTATCGTAGCCAACATTTGCTATAGCCTGTTGAATTTTGCTGGCATCTGTATTTTTTTCGTCAAACTTAACTGTAAGGATTTTTTTATCTTTATCCCAATTGGCTTCTTCGGCGCCACCTGTTTTTGCTGCTTTTTCAATTTTTGATTTACACATGCCGCAATTGCCTGAAACAGGAATCGCTTCTGATTTGGACTGTGCCATTGCAAATGTTACGCTAAATAAAAAAGCCGTAACAAAAAAAACTGATTTTAGATGTTTCATTTTTGATTTTTTGTTTTGTTTATTTTCGGTTCCAAAGATACGGAATTTACCCTGTGCTTTTCACAAGAATTTGATAAAATTTAGTTTACAAAACCCCAAAAGATGCCCACCCTAATTGTGAGCCCGGGATAAGGGTAGGCTGGCACTGGCGAATTGTAATTGTAAAAACCCCAATGGGTGCCCAACTGGCTGAAACTGTTCAGGTTTTCTGCGCGGATAAAGGCTTTTAAAGAGTTGATTCTAAAGTTTACATAGGCAGCCAGATCCGGCATACTATAGCGAACTACCGAATCGCTCAGGAAAAATTGCCCTACCAGGGGAGAATAGCGATTGGCTTTATAGGGCGTTCGGTAGAACGATTCAACGCCAAATGCTATATTTAATTTAGGATAACCCAGGTTTCCTTCATAGCCTATCCGGTTACGAGTGTATATTAACGGCAAATTCAGGGGGGCATTTCCAATAATCTGCTGAAAATAAACATCAGCTCTCCATTTCCACTGTTTTTTTCTACCCACTTCAAAAACTTTATTCGCATTCAACTGCAACACATTAAATAGCGTACTGGTTTGGTTTATTTTGAAATAATCGGTAAAGTAGATGTAATTATTCAACAAATAATAACTACCTGTAAGGTTTAGCTTGAGTATGGGTTGGTACACATGGGCGTACAGCCTTGTAATATTTTGTTTTTTAAACGTTTCTTCTTCCTTCATTAAATAAAAACCGCTTAAAGGGTTTGTGATGAAAGACGGGCTTTTATTTACGTTTTCAAAACCCAGTTGAAGCGATCCTATTTTTTTGCCCAACATACTTTCAATGCTGGCTCTTGCTTCATAATCTCCAATATTCATCCCGGCAAAATAGAGTTTACCATAAGCGAGTAAATCCCATTTTTGGTTTCGGGTACGATTTCGGTATTCGCCATGTCCATAAATATTGACATAGTTCTTTCGTATGGCTGTATCGAAACTACCAAACAGGTTCTGAACGGCGGCACCGGCTTTAATATATTGTTGGGTGTTTTTGGCATCGGGAAAGGTGTAGATGGAAAAATCGTTTACAACCTGTTTCCAGGAGTCTTTTAACCCGATAGTACTAAAAAAGTCGGGCAGGGTAGAAATACCGTAAGCTTTTGAATAATCGGAAGTATTGGCATTGGGGTGTGAATAGTTGTAGATGTCCTTACTATAGGTAAGGGTGTGTTCGAAACGGAGGCGGGGAAAAAACAAAGGAACAATAAGGGTATCCAGCACCAGTGAATCTTTCTTGCCAATATCGTATTGCTGACGCAACAGCATTGTGGTGGTATTGTACTTATTTCCAAAAAGCACCTGAGTATTGAACACGTTTCCGCCATATTGTACATTACTTCCCGGGATTTTGGAAGGGATGTACAACCTTTGGAAATATTCGGGGTCGTTAAGGTAATCGTGGCTTTCGTCCATACCTCCCCCTTCCGTTGCTTGTAATTTATTGGCTGCTACGATGAAAAAATTGCTGTAGCGTTTATTAATTGATTGATACCAACTGGTTACCAAATAGCTGCTATGGCTGTTTTTTTGCCCATTCAGGAACCCCGGGGCGCTAATGAATTTATATTCTAAATGTGCATTCCAATTCGGTTTTATGTTTTGGGTGTGCATCAGGTCAATAAATTGTTCGGAACGGCTGGAAAGCACGTAGTTGATTTCTGAGTATTGTCGGGTACTTCTGAAAAACCGAGCCTTATCTGTAGTAAATTTATAAGCATCAAAAGCATGCAGTCCCTGGTCGAACCCTGCTTCCATGATTGGTGAAAATAAATAAGACTGTGTGGCACTGCCGGTATTGCCCAGGTTGTAATGGTTTACAGGCAATGGGTACCTAAGATAGAAGTCGTTGATAGAAGAGTCTAATTTAAAACTTCGGGTGGTATCTAAATAACGGTAGCTGATGGTAATGGAGTCTTCAAATTTATTGCGCCTTTCTATGCTGCCCGATCCCCCGCCCGATCCAACATTTCGAAAACGGTCTGCCAACCCCCGTATAGCGCCGGGTCCTCCTTGCGCCATAGCATACACAGAAATAATTGAAAATAGTATAAATAGGGCCGTATGCTTCATGCAAAAATTATAGTGTAGCTAACAGGCTGATAAAAAGTTGTGCTAACTTGGGTTCTGCTTCAGTAGCAGCCGCCAATACTTCTTCGTGTGTTATTTTGTTTGCTTCCTCCCGGATGCCAATATCGGTAATAACACTGGCGGCAAAAACCGAGATTCCGCTATGGTTGGCAACAATACATTCCTGCACGGTGCTCATTCCTACAGCATCGGCGCCCAAAATGTGAATCATTCTGTATTCGGCATGGGTTTCGAAAGTAGGACCGGTTACTACAAAATAAACACCTTCCTTCAAATCAAAATTAAATTGCCTGCCAATTTCGCGGGCTTTAGCAATCAACGATTTTTTATAGGGTTCGCTCATGTCGGGGAAACGGGTGCCCCACTCCTCCACGTTTTTCCCAATTAAGGGGTTAGGCGTAGAAAAACTAATATGGTCGTTGATGATCATTATATCACCAACTTTGAAATCGGGGTTAACCCCACCGGCTGCGTTACTTAAAAATAAGTACTCGATCCCCAACATTTTAAGTACCCGAATGGGGAAAACCACCTCTTGTGGAGAATATCCCTCATAAAAATGAAACCTTCCAGCCATTGCTACAATCTTTTTCCCCGACAGTTCTCCAAAAATCAATTTCCCAGAATGCCCCTTTACCGTAGAAACCGGGAAATGGGGTATATCAGAATAGGGAACTTCTTTTTCAATGGCTATATGTTCGGTAAAATTGCCCAAACCACTACCCAAAATGATCCCGGCCAGTGGTTTTTCTGCATATTGGCTTTTTAAAAACGAAGCAGTTTCCTGAACTTTTTCTATAATAGATATAGCCATAAAAGGAATTTTAGCCGCAAATATAATCCTAAGTTAAGTATTGCCCATAAGTTTAACGTTCATTGAAGTTTTTTAAGGAATGGATGGCATCAAGGTTAAAACAAGGAAAGAAAAAGCCCATACTGCTGGTATTTCCCGAAATTAGGCAAAAGCTATTGAAAAATTTTTCCCAGTGAATCCCTATCTTCGTATGAAATTTTTTATAAATGAACCTTCACGAATATCAGGCAAAAGAATTATTAAAAAAGTATCAGGTTCCCGTACAGGAAGGGTATCCCTGCAGTTCTGTGCAGGAAGCCGAAGATGCCTATCGGAAAATCAAAACCGATACGGGCAATAAATTCGCAGTCATCAAAGCCCAGATACACGCCGGCGGAAGGGGGAAAGGGACCATTAAAGAAACAGGAATCAACGGAGTAAAAGTGGCCAAATCCTTAGAAGATGTGCAGGAATTTGCAAAAGGAATATTGGGGGGTACCCTGGTAACCTTACAAACCGGTGCAGCGGGTAAGGTAGTGAACAAAATATTTGTAGCGCAGGATATGTACTACGATGGACCCAGCCAACGACAGGAGTTTTATTTATCTATATTGTTAGACCGTAGCAAAGGCCAGAATGTAGTGATGTACAGTACGGAAGGGGGTATGAACATTGAGGAAGTGGCGCATAGGACACCCGAAAAAATATTTAAAGAATGGGTACATCCTTCCGGGGGGCTGCTTCCTTTTCAGGCTCGAAAAATTGCTTTTAACCTGGGCTTAAAGGGCGAAGCTTTTAAAAATTGCACCCGCTTTGTTACGCATCTTTATAATGCCTATGTAGGATTGGATTGTAATATGCTGGAAATCAATCCATTATTCAAAGCTGCGGATGACAAAATTATTGCAGTGGACTGTAAAATGAATTTAGACGACAATGCCATGATTCGCCATGCAGATCTGGCATCGCTGCGAGATGTTACCGAAGAGGACCCCACCGAAGTAGAAGCTGGCAAGTATAATTTGAACTTTGTGAAATTAGAAGGTAATGTGGGCTGTATGGTAAATGGCGCCGGACTGGCAATGGCCACAATGGATATGATAAAGTTAAGTGGCGGAGAACCTGCCAACTTTTTAGATGTTGGAGGAACAGCCAATGCACAAACTGTAGAAGCCGGATTTAAAATTATCTTAAAAGATCCTGCAGTAAAAGCCATTCTCATTAATATTTTTGGAGGTATTGTTCGTTGCGACCGGGTGGCGCAAGGCGTCATAGATGCGTACCAGAATTTAGGAAATATTACGATACCCATAATTGTTCGTTTGCAGGGTACCAATGCCGAAGAAGCAAAAAAACTGATAGATGAAAGCGGGCTGAAAGTTCAATCGGCTATATTGCTTAGCGAAGCAGCCGACTTGGTAAAAAAAGCGGTAGCCTGAAAAAGTTGTTGAAATGACAACACTACAGAAAAAAATTATCGAGGTTTTACTACAGGGCGGAAGTATTAGCGGCAATCCCAAATACGGCTATCGCCTGAAAGACGCAGCGAGCCACCCGATTGTCAAATTCTCCTACCGCACGTTTCATTCCGTAAAACCTTACCTGAGAATCAATAAAGGGAGTTTTCTATTAAACCGAGGTTTGGTACGAGGCATCAGTAAAAGATTCTGGATCAAAAAAGCATATTTAGAAAACATTAGCACGAAGGTTCGTATGAAAACAGGTTCTACCGAAAAATAAAAACCTGCATCCATTGCTTCGGCTCTTTATCGTTCTGCTGATCATCCTCATTTTTCCAAAAACGGGAATAACTTCTCATGCTACGCTTCAAATTTTTAAACTATTGAAAATCAACGTGTAAATTTGACCTTTGTCAGAATTGCAAACAAATAAACCTATAAAATAAACACATAACATGACTCACAATAAGAAACGTTCCGACTTAAGTGTAGAAGAACCTTATGCTGAAAAAAGAAAAAATCTTTGCGGATAATCTGCTCCGGAGGAAGTCATCTACTAATGAAAATATTTTCGGCTGTCTGTTCACAACCTTTTGTAGGCAAAACTAAAGCCCACAGACAACGGGGGCAAACTGTACTGGGTAAGGTGGATACAGGTTCCCCAAACTCATATAGATGGCCTACTGAATAAACTAAGGCCATTACTAATTCTGAAGGAAAAAACTGACTGTATAATTCACCGCCTTTTCCTTATCATCGGGATGATTCCCAAAACCATGATCGGTATCCATTAAGATGAATGAACTGTTAACTCCTCTATCTCTCAACTGCCTGTCATACTGCTGGGCTTCTGTTATCGTATTCTTAAAATTCGCAACACCTATATCATCATTATTCGACTTTGGCATGATGGTAATATTAGGTCTGCCAC
>JBDHYK010000129.1:0-9167 GCA_039811305.1 Niabella sp. | reverse complement strand
TTGGAATAGCCTTTTAAAAACAGGCTCAATTACTTTTATTTGTGTCAATTTTTAATAATTATTCCTATGAGTTTCGAAAGTTTTAAAAAAATCAGCACCCGTGCTCCCGAAGATTTCAAAAAAAAGAGCACAAAGGAGCACACGGAAAAATTGGTTGAAGAATTGAACGAACTGCAAAACCTGCTTTATGCCGAAAGTAAGCACAGTATTCTGGTGGTTTTGCAGGGGTTGGATGCCAGCGGCAAAGATGGTGCCATTCGAAAAGTTTTTGGCCGAATGAATCCGCAGGGGGTGGACGTTGCGTCTTTTAAAGTGCCTACTGAGGAAGAAGCTTCGCATGATTTTTTGTGGCGAATTCATAAAAACACACCAGCAAAAGGTAGGATCCAGATTTTTAACCGTTCCCACTACGAAGATATCTTAGTAACCCGAGTGCATGGTTGGTGCTCAGATGAGCTGGCTAAGAAAAGGATGGCAGCTATTAATGATTTTGAAAGGCTTTTACAAGAGCATAACAATACGCATATTCTGAAATTTTATCTGCACGTATCGCAAGAGGAGCAGCAGGAGCGGTTAATGGAAAGAACAACCAACCCTACCAAAATGTGGAAGTACAGCCAAAGAGATTTTAAAGAAGCGAAGCTTTGGGACCGTTATCACACGGTGTATGAAGATTGTTTTAAAAACTGCAACCAGCCCGAGTGGATCATCGTACCAGCCGATCAGAACTGGTATAAAGAATATCTTATTGCAAAAACCCTGCGCGACCTGCTGGCGAGCCTGAAGATGAAATATCCCCAACTTCCTACAAACGCATAAACAGAATGGATCAAAACCTGCCCGCGGGCAGGTTTTTTACGCTTCTGGATGTTTTTCGGGTAGTTATTGTCCGGGATTGCTGCTTCCACCATTGGTTCTTCCCGCTTCGTCTTCCAAACCCGTTTTCCGCTGGCGGGCAGCTTTTACCAGCTTGCTACCAAACCGATACGTGAAATTGATTTTTACCTGCTGGCTTTCCCAATTGGCGGCCACCCTATTGAAGACTCCGGCATAATTGCCCTCGCCTCTGAAATGCATGGTATTAAATATGTCTGAAACAGAGAGCTTTATATTGCCCTGACCTTTCAGCACCGTTTTTTGCACACCCAAATCTACAAAGCCCATTGATTTTCCCTTGAAAATGCCTTCCCACATAAAAGGCGATAAATAGAGTGCACTGATCTCTGAAGTCCAGTCTTGCTTCTTCCCAAACTTATAACTGGTTTGCATATAATATTGCACATTCATCATGTTCTGGTCAATCTTCCGGTTGATGCCAAAATCTGCCTGGTAGTGGGAATAATTTGTGGTGAGGCTGTTGAAAATAGTAAGCGATTTATATGTGAACGGATAGGTGATATTCAGGCTGACAACATCCTGCTTTGCCAGGTTTTTTACCGTTTGTACCATTTTAGAGCCTTCCACAGGTTCAAACACTTGAAGAAACATGCCATTTACGCGGCTGTAGCCTAATTTAGAAGTGAGTTTGTATTTGTAGGTATGGGCTGCTTCAAAGCTATGGGTATATTGAGGCAACAGCTGGGTATTCCCTTTATTGTACAGGTAGTCGTTCAATTTCAATTCAAAGGGGTTCAGTCTTTCATATCTCGGTCGGTCTATTCTACGGCTGAAGCTGATACTTACCTGGCTCATGGGGTTTTTGGTAAAAGACAAAGAAGCACTCGGGAAAAGATCAAAATAGTTTCTGTTGGTAGAGGAGTCATAGGCCTGGTATTGTTGCAGAGTGGTGTTCCAAACCTCCCCGGTGGATCGCCCTTTTGATACCGTTTGTTCTCCTCTTAAACCCAGCTGAATGGCCAGATTGCTTTTCAGTGGCCGGTTATAACTAATATAAAGTGCATTGATATTTTCTTTGTAATCAAATTGGTTGCTTTTATCCCTGTCTCTGATATCGGTGGCGTTGATTACATTGTAGCGGTCAAAGATGTTTTTACTGGTTACCTGACTAATTTTGCCGCCCATTCCCAATTTGCCCTTTCCTAAGGTTTTTTCATAATCTGCTTTAAAAGACGCCAGATCCATGCGGGTGGGGGCGTACATTCGGTACACGTTGCGGGCATACTCCGTTACTCCGTCTGCTTTATAATAGATATTGGGAAGAAACTGGGAGTTGCTTAGGTTGTAAAAGCCATAATCTGCATCCAGATTCCATTCAGTGCCTTTTTTAGTATCATTATATTTGAAATTCGCATTAAAATTCAGGTTGGTTCGAGGCATTTTTATATCGGTGGTCGCAATCAGAATTTTATCTAAGGATTGAGAGGCCTTGTAAGAAATTCGTAGAGGCCCGTCGCTATGCATATTGTTGTCCGCAATGTTCCCGCTCATCATTAGTCCAAACGTGCTTTTTGAACTGACAAAATAGTCCAGTCCTGCTTTAAAATTATGAGCGAACCGATCATGGATTTGACGAACATTTTGATCAAAAATTGAATCGGTTTGAACCCTGTACAGTTCCGTAGTACTATTTGTTTTACCGGAATAGAGACTATAGTTGCCAAATAAGTTCAGCTTTTTATTTCTGTAGTTAAGATGGAATCCGGCGTTATATTTAGGGAAAACACCCTGGGCATAACCGAAATTTGCGCCACCGTTTGTTCCCATAGATTTGTCTTTTTTAAACCGGATATTGATAATACCCGCATTACCGGCGGCATCGTATTTTGCAGAAGGATTGGTTATCAGCTCGATAGATTCGATAGCGGAGGAAGTTACCGAACGGAGATAGTTGGCCAGATCGGCTCCTCTAAGCGGCGAGGGTTTCCCGTCAATATATACTTCTACGCCATTTTTTCCGGCCATGCTAATATTGTCATCTTTGTCAATGAGTACTCCCGGAGATCTTCTCAGGAGTTCCAAAGCATCATTGCCCACTGCATTTATCGTTCCTTCGATATTTACCACCATTCGGTCTGTTTTCACCTCGATCAGCGGTTTTTTTGCGGTTACTGTAACATTGGCCAGTTGAGTGGCTCGTTTTTCTAAAACCAGATCAGCAATCTTCAAATTTTCACCGTTATAGTCAAAATTCTGAGAATTTGCCTGCGCAAACCCAATGCGGTTGGCGCTGATTACATAGGTGCCGGGAGCCATATTTTCAAATTGGTAAAGCCCCTGGTTATTTGTCGCATTCATTTTTGCCACGGTAGAGTCCTTCGCTTTTAGCAGGGTTACCGAAGTGGCTGGCAAAATTTGTCCTGCTTCATCTTTAATTTGTCCCGAAATAGTCTGCCCCAAAACTGTGGTTTGTAGTAGAATTGTAAACGTGCAAATTGCAACAATCGGTTTCATTTGTAATTTTTTTATTGATAGATGTTATCGGCAAAGATCCCAGGCTGGAAACACTCCCAAGGTTCTCGTTTTTTGCAGAATAGGAAATTGTTTCATAAAATGGTTTTGCCTGTATTATAGTGCAAACCTATATTCGGCAGCAGGCAAAGAAAAGGAGGAAGCGATAAGCAGAAAGATTTTCCGGACAAACGGGTATTTTTTACAGGTAAACGGAGCGATGAGATGCAACCCTTGTAAGAATTTGAAAAACAGTTGCCGCCGGAGGCTAAAAATCCTTTTTCAAATCGGGTTGTACGGGGTATTAGTAAGGATTTTCAACAAGGGAGAAGAGGTTGGGGGATAAAAAAATACCAGGATTCTTATAAATATTTTCATTATTTAATAAAAACCCACTAATTTTGCAGCGGAAATGACTCAAAAACCCAGGACCATCTCTGCCGGTTTTTAAACATCAGCTCAATATTTATTTATCCAAAGACCAAAATTTCATTAAAAAAAGATCTGAAAAGATTTAATCTTTTGATTAATTCCTACATGTATGTATGACATTTTACAATTGAACGATATGCTCGTTCCCGAACTGTTAGAAATAGCAGAACAGTTGCAAATTCCTAATGCCAAAAAATTGAACAAACAAGATCTCATCTATAAAATTCTTGATGACCAGGCTATTACAGGTTCCAAAACCGAAAAATCAGAAGAAAAGCCCAAGCGCAAACGCATCGTTAAAGCCACCACGGCCATCGGTACAGAAGAGGCTTTTGTAGAAAGTGATGGGATAGAAGAAGAACCGGTTATTGAAGAAAAAAAGGAAAAAGCCCCTGCAAAAAAGGCGAAAGCCCCTGCAAAAAAGAAAAAAGCAGAAGTAGTTGCAAAATCTGCCACTACTGAAATAGCAAAAGAAGAAAAAACGAAAAAAACCACTTCAGAAAAACCGGCTACGCCCGCCAAGGAAGATACGCCTTCTAAAGAGGGAGAAACTACAGAGCCCGGTTTTGAATTTGACTCCGCAACCATGTCATTTATTGAACAAGCTTTTAAAGCTACAGAAAAATACGAAGCTCCCGTTGTAATAGAAGAAGAAGAGGTAGTAGAGCCCAAACCCTATTCCATTAAGAAAGAATTGCCCGCAACCAATTTCAATGTTGAGTTTGACGGAATGATTTTAAGCGAAGGCGTATTGGAAATGATGCCGGATGGGTATGGCTTTTTGCGTTCTTCTGACTATAACTACCTCTCCAGCCCCGATGATGTATATGTTTCTCCTTCTCAAATTAAGCTTTTTGGGCTAAAAACAGGAGATACCGTGCATGGCGCCGTTCGCCCTCCCAAAGAAGGTGAAAAATATTTTGCGCTTCTAAAAGTGGACAGTATCAACGGAAAAAGTCCGGATGAAGTAAGAGACCGGGTACCCTTTGATTATTTAACCCCCCTCTTCCCTTACGAAAAATTAAATCTGTTTACCCGGCCTTCGGAATTGTCCACCCGAATCATAGACCTGTTTACTCCTATTGGCAAGGGGCAGCGCGGCTTGATTGTAGCACAACCAAAGACGGGTAAAACCATGTTGTTAAAAGCCGTGGCTAATGCTATTGCCGAAAACCATCCCGAGGTGTACCTGATGGTCGTATTGGTGGATGAACGTCCCGAAGAGGTGACCGATATGGAACGCAGTGTACGTGCTGAAGTGATTGCATCTACCTTTGACGAACCCGCAGAAAAACACGTAAAAGTATCTACCGTTGCCCTGCAAAAAGCCAAAAGATTGGTTGAGTGTGGCCACGACGTGGTGATACTTTTAGACTCTATTACCCGGTTGGCGCGGGCTCATAATACGGTTTCGCCTGCATCGGGCAAAGTATTAAGTGGAGGTGTGGAGGCCAACGCCATGCAAAAACCCAAGCAGTTTTTTGGTGCTGCCCGTAAAATTGAAAACGGAGGTTCTTTAACTATTTTAGCAACAGCGCTTATAGATACCGGCAGTAAAATGGATGAGGTGATCTTTGAGGAGTTTAAAGGAACCGGAAATATGGAACTTCAGTTAGACAGAAGGTTAGCGAACAAACGTATTTACCCGGCTATTGACCTCACCGCTTCTTCAACCCGCCGCGATGACCTTTTGCTTGAAAAAGAGGTATTGCAAAGGATGAACCTTTTACGGGTGTATCTTACCGATATGAAAACCGAAGAAGCCATGGACGAATTGTTGAAAAGAATGAAAGGTACCAAAAACAATTTTGAGTTTTTGGCCAGCATGAATTCGTAAAAGTTTTAGGATTATAGACCACAAAGCCCGTTTCGATAACGGGCTTTATGGTAAACTACTGTTTTGCATTTTTAACATAGCGCTCTAACCATTCATATTCTTCCCACAACATGTGGAGAATATTTTCTTTTGCGGCATACCCATGAGATTCAAAGGGCAACTGTACATAGCGCACCGTACCTCCATGACCCTTTATTGCATTATACAGCCGTTCGCTTTGTATTGGGAAAGTGCCCGCGTTATTATCGGCTTCACCATGTATCAGTAGCAAGGCGTCCTTAATGTTGCTGGCATAGCTAAAAGGGCTCATTCTGTAATATACCTCTGGTGCCTGCCAGTAGGTGCGTTCCTCATTTTGAAAACCAAAGGGCGTAAGGGTGCGGTTATAGGCTCCGCTACGGGCAATGCCTGCCTTGAAAAGGCGGGTGTGTGCGAGTAAATTGGCCGTCATAAAGGCTCCGTAACTGTGCCCGGCTACTGCTACCCGGCTACTGTCGCCCAGTCCCATGGAAGCAATTTTTTGAATGGCTGCTTCGGCATTCCATTGTAATTGTTCCACGAAATTGTCATTGGGGTATTTGTCTTTTTCGCCCACAATGGGGAACTCGGTATTGTCCATCACCGCGTATCCTTTTAGCGCAAAGAACACAAAACTGCCATAGCCTACCTGTGTAAATGTGTTGGCACTCCCTCTAACTTGTGCAGCGTCTGAGGCACTTTTATACTCACGTGGGTAAGCTACAATAATTACAGGTAAGGGACCGTCTTTTATAGGATTATATTCTTTGGCGGTATAAACTGTAGCGCTCAGTTGGATGCCGTCTTTTCGGGTATAGATAATTTTTTCTTTTTTTAAATTACGCAGTTCGGGTTGTGGGTCGGAAAAATGGGTGAGCGGTTTCGAGCCGGCTTCCCCAACTGTAACCAAATAATAGTCGGGTATCTGCGTAGCACTTTGTCTGCTGGTGAAGATCCTGATTTTATCGTTATAACTAAGTAATTTCAACGGCGTTTCATAATTCGGATCTTCACTCTGCCACAATTTTTCTGATTGTAGTGTAGTAAAGTCAAAAATGCTGATAAAAGGATAGTCTCCTTTTGGGGAGGCGCCCTGGCCGCGCATAATGAATTTAGAATTCTTGTAAATGATGGGAACCCTTCTGCCCAATTTATTCTTCTCGGTGTAGGGTGTACCCAAGTCATTGTAAGCATCGTTTGAGCTTAGGTCGCTAAGGGTGAGTTGCTTTCCGGTTTTTGGATTGAGTCGTTGCCAAACCTGTCTTTGTTTTGCCCGGGACGCCTGGTTAAGTAAGGCCAGGGTATCATTTACAAAACTCAGGTTATTAATGCGCAGAGGTGTTTTTACAACGGTGTCTGGTTTGCCGGTAAAGGGTGCCCCAAGCACAAAAAAGGCATCGTGGTTGGGGACGTCTTTTTTGATGAAGCCACTGTCCAACGGTTCTATCCAACCCAGGGTGGCGGGTTGTGTTGCAATCCAGGTATAGCCCCTGGGGGCGTTTAATACATTATCAAACCCGCTGGGTGCTAATTCAGAGGAAGGCCTTTTTGTAACGAATTTTACCAATTTGCCATTCGCATCCCATAACTCAATATTTTTCGAAAACCCATTAAACGGTACCAGGTAAGATAATTCTCCGGTTAACTTTTCTACCAGAAAATACTTTTTATCGGGAGAGAGCTCTACTCTTGTATAGAGCTGTGGAGCCGCTATTTTTTTCTCCACTCCTTTGGTATTCAGCACCATTTGTGCCCGGGCAAGAAATCGGAAAATGTCTTCGTCATATTTGTTTTTAATAAGATCCTGGTGAGTACGGCTGGCGGCAACTTTACCAAGATTTTGTTGCATCACAGGGCCGGCAGGCGCCAGGGGTTGCCGAGGTAGGGCTGATGCAAGAGCTGTAGTTGTAAAGTACAGGAGCGTTTCATTATTCAGCCAGTCATAGTCCATACCGGTAACTAAGTTCAGCGGTGTTTTATTAATTTTTTTTGCAAAAAGGGTTTTGAGATCTGCAATATACAGATCCAAACTGCTTCTGTTTTCTTGCACAAAAGCAATCTTATCACCAGCAGGGCTCCAGCTTATTTGTGAGGCTTTTAAATTTGCCGGTAACCCTTTTATGGCAAACTCTTTGCCGCTGCCGGTGTTTTTAAAAAGCAGGCCCGTGAAGTAGGAAGAGCGGCTGGGGCTAAAGTTGGCAGGATTAATTCTCAGCCCTGCTATGCGCAGTTCGGGTTGCGCCAGATCTTCCACTGTAGGCGCAGCGCTTCTTTGCATCAATACCATCCAGTCGCCTGCATCGTTAAAACTGCCGTTTGGATTAAATGTGGCCAATACTAATTTTTCAATATCTGCCGGTGGTTTCTGGTAGGTGATGCTTTCCTGTGCAGTAACTGTAGTGCTCCCTATCCAAAAAAGAATACAAAAAATTACCTGATAGTTCATCATGACAAGTTCTGTTTTTTAAAGAATCGAATGTAAGCATTATTTTGATGGCAAAACTACTCATGATCACATTTCATTTACCAGGAACGATTGTAGTCAAAAAAAAAGAAGAAGCGTAAGCCCCTTCCCAGTACCAAAAGAAAATTTACTGGACAAGCGTTTTTTTTGATAATCTATTTACTTGAATTAGTACAGATTGCCGTTTCAAAAACTTCAAGCTTTTGAGCAAGCTCTGTTTTAATAGAATTGCAAACACGAAAGTTAAGAGCGGTAGTTGCAAAGTAGTTGTTACAAACAAATTTTGAAATAGCGGCTATATTTTCATAGGCTGGGTGAAGGAGAAATTACTATCTTTACCAGCAAAACTGTCATTATGAAGTATTTACCACTCAACCCCAATATTTTTATTCAAAACAGAAAACGTTTTGTAAGCAGGATGCAAAAAAATTCGATAGCCATTTTTCTGTCAAATGATGAAGTGCCCGAAAACAGCGATGCCATCCATCGGTTCAAACAAAACAGCAATCTGTTTTGGCTTACGGGTGTTCGTCAGGAAGATTCTATGGTTATTTTTTTCCCGGACAATCCCGATCCAAAGTACAGAGAAGTGTTGGTGTTGGTACGGCCTAACGAACTTAAAGAAAAATGGGACGGCAAAAGGTTGCGTGCCGAAGAAGCTACTGCAATCAGTGGCGTGAAAACGATTTTATGGGCCGATGCACTGCCAGCTTTACTGCAAAGTTGGATCCATGCCGCCGAAAATATTTATTTAGATACGAATGAACACGACCGCCAGGGTATTTTTCTTCAAACTCGACAGTACCGCTACATTTATGAATTAAAAACGCGTTATCCACTTCATAATTATTTGAGGGCTGCACCCATTTTGCTACAGTTGCGCGCCATAAAGACAAAAGAGGAAGTGGAAGTAGTTAAACAGGCTATTGATATTACCGATAAAACCTTCCGGCGTTTACTGGGCTTTATTAAACCCGGTGTTTGGGAGTTTGAAATTGAAGCAGAAATCATCCACTCTTTCCTTAGTCAGCGAGCCACCCGCGAGGGATATGGAAGCATTATTGCCAG
>JBDHYK010000128.1:0-9170 GCA_039811305.1 Niabella sp. | reverse complement strand
AAAACACAAACCAACTCTATTATGCCGATAACGGCGAGGGCTTTGATTTCAAGCAGCCAAGTGAAAAAGGGCTGGGGCAGGAAATCATTAAAGGGCTGATAGACCAGTTAAACGGTGAGGTCAAATCTAAAAATGAAAATGGGTTTGAGTTGAGCATAACGTTCAGTTCTTAATTTTCTATCCCTAAAATCACGGTTCTGTCCCTAAAATTTGCATACAAAAAAGTCTCGTTCTTTCTTTGTCCTGATAAAAGCAGGAAGCCGAAAACGCAAAAATAGAGTAGGCCTTAATATTAATAATTTTTGAAAGAATGAAAAAACAAATTTTGATGCTTGGTGTACTCGCATTGGGCATGGGAGAACTAACAGCTCAAGTAACTATATATGAGCAAAAAAACTTTGGTGGCAAAAGCAAGCAATACACTCAACCAGAAGGCTATAATGTGGCAGCTGCATTTAAAAATGAAAAAATAGGATCCATTAAAGTGACCCCGGGCTGGACGGTTACGATATATGATAGCTGGAGCGATGACCCGGGACGCGCTAGTTTCACTTCAGATGTTACAGACCTTACAAAAGAAGGGTTTGCCGCAAAGGCTGTTTTTGTTAATATAGAAAAGGACGAAGCTGCTGTAGCCGCAAACCTTTCTAAAAATGCTGTACAAACTAATAATATCGTCAATACCCTTACGTCTGGTGAAACCTTAGCCGGAGGGAAACAACTGACTTCAACGAATGGTAAATTCATTCTAAGAGTCCAGGAAGAAGATGGGCATCTTTGCGTGTACAAATTTGAAAACGGCCGCCAAGGGGCATTTGTATGGGGTTCCAAGGTATATGGATTTAAAAATGCAAAATTAGTTATGCAGGCCGATGGGAATTTGGTGGTGTACCAAGGGGGCACAGCAAAATGGAGTTCGGGAACGCATCCCTATCTTAATGATAAATTTAAAAACGCAAACAACAAGCCTGTTAAATTAGTTTTGGAAGACGATGGTAGCTTAAAACTTTATACCGCATCGGGTGGTGTTGCTTGGACAAATAAATAATCTTTGCGTTTCATCACTTTCTCTCAAAGAGGACCTGATGCAGAGTCCCTTTTCAAAGAGGCTGGTTTGCGACAAAACTAATGAAATACTCCTCCTTAAGATCGTTGTTAGTTTCCTGAATGAAATTTCCCAAAAAGTCTCCTTCCATTATTATTCTAATAAGATTTTATCAAAATGAAAAACTTGCTAACGGCAGTTATTACCTGCCTTATTACCCTAAGCAGTTATACTGCTCTTGCACAAGCGGAAACCAATACCCTTGCAGCCGGTCAAAAGCTAACCGAAGGGCAAAGTCTGGTTTCAGCGGACAAAAAATATTACTTGATTGTACAAGCGGATGGCAACCTCTGTATTTATAGCAGCAGTAACAATGGTTTTGTGTGGTGCAGTATGATGTACTTTGGCAAGGGAAGCTCACTAAGTATGCAAACAGATGGCAACTTAGTGATGTATAATGGAAAAAACAAAGCGGTATGGAGCTCCATGACCCAGCCATGGTTTGATGCCAAATTTTCCACAGCGGAATGGAAGCCGGTTCGTGCGGTACTGGAGAATGACGGCAAATTGAATTTATATAATGCCGCCAATAAAAAAGTATGGGGCAATACCGATAAACCAGCGCCGCCTGTAGTAAGCCCCGGTTTTGGTTATACCGGACCCGTGGTTCAAAAAGACCTTAAAATAAAACTACCCGGTTCCAATAAAGCTACTGACATTACCGTGGAAGTTACTGACCGTGGAGATGCCATCTACCAGAGCGATATGAACTTAGGTAATATAGATGATTTGGCAAGAAGAGCAAGTGAACCTACACCGGAGGCGGATAAATCATTCAAATGGCCCAACTCTACGGTACCCTATGTGCTGCCCGCTAACTTCCACATAAAAGCTACCGTAGAAAAAGCTATTAACTATATGAACACACATACTACCATTTGTCTGGTGCCCCGAACCACTCAAACCGATTATGTGGAATTTTTTAATAATAACACAGGTAACCACTCCATGGTGGGCAGAGTAGGTGGAAAGCAGCTAATTAACTTACAAGATGATAACTTTGCCGTAGCCATGCATGAAATAATGCATGCATTGGGATTTCACCACACCCAAAGTCGGCAGGACAGGGACACCTATGTAACCATTCTCTTTGATAATATACAAAAAGGAAAGGAACACAACTTTAAAAAAAGTAGCGATCCGCAATCCAATCTGGGTGTTTATGATTATTATTCAAGAATGCATTATTTTTCTTCAGCTTTTGCTAAAAAAGCAGGCTTAAAAACAATAGTTCGTAAGGATGGAAAGACAGATGAAACTGGGAAGTTTGACGGGTTGGGTCAAACTGACGTGGACAATATAGCAGCCGTTTATTCGGCATGCAACGGTAAAGTAGTTAAACCTTTGCCCACCACAGCCACTACCCCAGCTACTACTTCCACCACACCTACACCAGCAACCACCAAGCCTGCTGCGAAACCCACATCGCCCAGCATTGACCCGTGTGAGGCAAAATATGCAGTAAAAAAATATCAAAATGCTATGAAGCCGGGTGAGCGGCTGGAGGAAAAGGAAAAACTAGTATCGGCTAATAACCGCTATCATTTTCGCATAACCGGTGAGGGTAATTTTGTGATAGAGGAAGCACAAAACTTAAACAACTGCCAGTTTAAAGAAGTATATCGTTTCCCGTTACAAAACGGAAACAGACCTGCAAAAAGCATTTTCAGTTACAATGCGGATGGTAACTTATGTATGGAGAGTAAAGCAGGTGCCAATTGTGCTACTACGGGCAGAGATGCTACTGCCGGAGTGATCCTCTATAAAAGTGTAAAATTAGAACTTACTGAGGATGGAAGGTTAAGGCTTGTAAACAAGGATGGACAGGAAATCTGGGCCACAGCTCCTGCTCCTAAAACCAATCCGGTTGCTAGACCTGCTACCCAACCTAGTACCAATCCTTCCACGGCTACTGTACCCGATAAATTTATCAAAAGCAAATCTATAATGAATCATGATGAAACGCTTAAATTAGGACAAACGCTTACATCGGACAATAACCAGTACCAGGCTCGCATTGTTAAACAATCTGTCAATGTAGGAGGCGGACGTATGCAGGAACAACAACGGTTTATTATTGATAAAATAACGGTATCAAACGGCATGATTACAAACAGAACTGAATTGTGGAATAAAAGATTTGATGGCGACGTATGGTTATCGCGTAATACGAATGGGTATCCTGACTGCTTTTATGAAGTGTCAGTTAAAGAGCGAATACCTGTACGGACTCCCCGAAATTATGGGCAGTTGAAGCTTGAAAATGACGGTAAATTAAAAGTCTATTATGGAGGTTATTACACCATTGAGGTTTGCCCTATAGAGGGAAAAACAGAATTAAAATCAAATACCGAAGTACATTTTAGAACGAATAGCTATTTGCTTTCTAACGAACGCCTCGAAAAAGAAAAAACACTTACATCAGAAAATAATCAATATCAATGTCGTATTAAAAAAGATGGAAACTTTGTGATTGAAAGAATCACCCTGGGTACGAGAGAAAACGGCGAAAAATTTGTTTCCAAAAGAGATGAAATTTGGAGTCAGCCCTGCAAAGACGGGTTTATACAAATGGGGAACTCTTTTATGGCATTACCAGATTGCTTTTTAACACCGGCGAAAGTGAAAGCAAAAAACGAATCGAGAAGACTTTTGCCTGCATCCCAAGGTTCTGCATTAAAACTAGAAAATGATGGCCGGATTAAATTATATTCAAGTTGGACGACAGGGGCAACCGGTGGAGCGGGTTCTATCATGTGCGACCCTTATCAAAAATAGTAGAGACCTGATCTGTCATACAGAACGTAGCACAGCTTTTAAGGGATTGGTTCAAGGATGCTTCGCAGTGCTTTGAGCTATAGAACAAAATGTTCTTGGTAATCCCGATGGTAACATTTATAAATTGGCAGTAAACTAAACAAAGGGTGTTTTGCTGACATGGGGGGTATCGAAAAAGATACAGGAGTTATCATCAAGTTGTATAAAAATTGGGGTAGATAAATGATGGACGCTAAGGCTTGTTAATCCCAATGGACAGGAAATATGGGTAGCAAATAAATAACATAATCATAGAGATACGGGGGCATAATCCCCTGTATCTCAATTTTTAAAAATTAAAAATGACAACTGGGTTTTATTGATTTATGGTTATATTGCCATTGGAATTATGTTTTGAAAAAAGAGGGGGTATGAATTGACAGTTTGTTTTAAAAGATAATGATTAAATTTTGTAAATTGTAGTTTTTTCATGAGCACAAAAACAATACTATTGGTAGAAGACGATTTCCTGAACAGACGACTTACCAAAAAGGTTTTGCTTGAGAACAATTGCCGTGTTGTGGAAGCAAAAAATGCCAAAGAGGCATTAGGAATCCTGAACACGGAAACGATAACTTGTGCCATTCTCGATATCCATCTAGGAGAGGAGGAGCAAAACGGCATTTCACTTGGTAAACAAATTAGTGAAAAGTTCTCAGTCCCGTTTATCTATCTCACAGCATACGAAAACCCCGAAATCATCGGGCAAGCAGTTGCTACGTCACCCTACTCCTACCTTACAAAACCATTCAAAAACAGCGACCTGATTGCATCTATTGAAATCGCTATTCGAAAATTCCAAAGTAAGGAACAGCAACCACCTACTATTATCGTAAAAGACGAGGAATACCATTTAGAGCTTCTATTAGACAAAATCAATTATATAGAATCAGACCGGAATTATCTGCTCATTCACACCGACGAAAAAACGTATAAAACACGCTCGACCATCAAAAAAATTATGGAAGAACTTCCCAATGCAATTTTTGTGCAAACGCACCGAGCGTACATCGTGAATAAAAACAAAGTTGAAAAATATACAGCCAAAAGCGTTCTGATCCGAGACATTGAAGTTCCTGTTTCTATTGATGTGCAACTGCTTCGGTAGCAGGTACTTACGTTTACAAATGCTGGCATTTTATTGGGACTGACATTTTGAAAGAAATTATTGGAATTACCTCTTCGGTTTTATTACCATGGGCCAAACCGTTGACAATTCAGTTCTGTTTGCGGATTAACAAAACCAATAGAATGGAGCCTGCGTTGGGCTGGTTGTAAAAAATGGATAGGAGCAGTAAGTTTGAGCCCGTACAGAAGGAAGCGGGTAGGCAAAGCCCATCCGAATCCATCGGCTACACCAGCTTATACAATTAAAACCGAATCAGCGATTGTAAACGTTGAAGCTCTAATTAAAAAACACAGAAGCAATTAACTATATCCAATCAAATAAAAAAATAGTTACAATTTTTCTTATTGCTAACATAGTGGTTCTTACTGGTGTACTATTACTTTGTATATGGTGATGTGCTGTTTTTTCTCACATTTATAATGACTATTTGAATTATTCTACGTATCCTTTGGTTTTTGTGGATGCTATTTTTTTTGATGAAGCTAATAGCGAAAAAACATCATCAAGTTTCATAATTGGTCAGGCCTCCTATAAGTTGAACAATTTTACTTAAGAAAATTAAATAGAGCTATACTAAATGATTCGTTTTCTAAGCTAATTAATTTTTCTAATGTTTTGGAGCCCCGTTTGCGCTCCTCCACCCAATATTCGAGGAACTCTGGTTTTGATCTTTTTATTGCTAACCGGGCTAAATCGGTCCATTATTATGAATCAATATGGCAGGCATAAGCATTAATGAATAGCCTATCGGAAGATTCTTTGTATTTTTACACGCACCAATTTTTTTTATATGAATCGAATTATCAACGCCGGAATTTGTTCTTATGGAATGAGCGGAAGGGTTTTTCACGCCCCTTTTTTGCAGGCACACCCGGGTTTTCATTTAAAAGGCATCGTAGAAAGGCATCAGAACCTTTCGAGGGAGCGCTACCCCGAGGCTACAGTTTTTCGTTCTGTTAAAGCGATGCTGGAAGACAATACCATTGAATTGGTTGTGGTAAACACTCCTGTGCAAACCCATTTTGAATATGCCAAAGCAGCTTTACTGGCAGGTAAACACATCGTTGTGGAAAAACCATTTACCGTGAATGCCGCTGAAGCAAAGGAGTTGAACCAGCTGGCCAGCGAAAAGCAGTTGCAACTGATCGTGTATCAAAACCGCAGATACGATGGAGACTTTTTGGCTTTAAAGCAAGTGGTGGCACAAGGCGTTCTGGGAGAACTGAAAGAAGCCGAAATGCGTTTTGACCGTTATCGTCCCGGACATAGTGGCAAAAATCATAAAGAAGGCGACCAGCCTGGTGCCGGCAACCTGCACGACCTGGGCGCCCACCTCATTGACCAGGCCATACAACTTTTTGGGTTTCCCGAAGCCGTATTTGCTGATGTGATGACGTTGCGCAAAGCCATGGTAGCCAACGACTACTTTGAGGTACTTCTTTATTATCCCCGCCCATTTCGGGTAAGAATAAAAGGAACCGTTTTTGCCCGCGAACCCTACCCCGCCTATATTTTGCAAGGCGAAAACGGAACTTTTATGCAACAACGCTCCGATCTACAAGAAGAATATCTGCAAGGGGGGGCTATTCCCAGCCTTAGTGCCTGGATTGCTACACCCAATGAAACCGATGGGATTTTACACACCGTTATTCAGGGCGAAGACCTAAGAAAAACCACCCGGTCTGAAATTGGGAATTATATGAACTTCTATGAGGACGTGTACCAATTATTAGGCAATCATGAAAAAAATCCGGTACCGGCTACTGATGGAGTGATGACCATGAAAATTATTGATGCAGCCCTCCAAAGCAGTAAAAACAGAAAAGTGATCCCCCTTGAACCCTGATACCATGCCCCCTAACAAAAGCTTATTATTTTTTTGCTTTAGTGCCCTTGTTCTTTCAGGTATATACACTTCCTGTTCTCCTCAACGTACCATCGCAACCGCTGCCAATAAAACTCTTGTCAATGCAAGTGGGTTAAAAAATGCACATATTGGCATCAGTATATACAATGCCGGCACTAAAAAGTTTCTATTTAATCGAAACGGCCAACGTTATTTTGTTCCCGCAAGTAATACCAAAATTCCTACCTGTTATGTTGCAATGAAGTATTTGGGTGATTCCATTTGCGGAATAAACATCACCGAAATCGAAGACAAACTACTTCTTTCCGCTACAGGCGATCCTACATTATTAGATCCCGAATTTGCTAAGCAGCCAGTTTTTGATTTTCTTAAAAATGCAAAGAAAGAACTGGTGGCCCTGCCTGATAATTTTAAAACCAGTGCCTGGGGTAGTGGCTGGAGCTGGGACGATTATGACGCAGATTACCTGGCCGAGCGCTCTTCATTGCCTATTTATAGTAATGTGCTTTGGTTCCAAAGTAATAATAAAAACAATGAGACCTATTTCCCAAAAAATAAAGAATTAACTGTGCTTGCTTCGCCTGCAAAAAACCAGCCAGGTACTGTTACAAGAGAGTTTAGAACCAATAATTTTACCTGGCACCAGAGCGAAAGGGGTGCCAAAGAAATCAGGGTACCCTTTATTACTTCACAAAACTTGGGTTGGAGCCTACTTTCTGATACCCTTAAAAAACCAATCCACATCTTATCCGCAGAAGAAGTAGCCGAGGCAGTCAAAAATAATGGTCGTACCTATCCCATCTATTCACAACCCACCGACTCCGTGTTGCGCATTTTAATGCACCGCAGCGATAATTTCTTTGCTGAACAATTGCTTTTGATGGCGAGCAACCGCTTGCTGGTTCAAATGACCACTGCCGGCATTATTGACACTATTTTACAAACTGATTTTCGCAGTTTGCCACAAAAACCCCGTTGGGCCGATGGTTCGGGTCTTAGCCGTTACAACCTTTTCACCCCACAAGATTTCATTTTTATTCTTAACAAGATCAACGAAGAATTTGGCTGGGAACGAATTAAAACCATTTTCCCCACGGGCGGTACGGGAACCCTTGCTTCCTATTACAAAGAAGACGCTGGAGCTATTTTTGCTAAAACCGGGAGTTTGTCTGGTGTGGTAGCGCTAAGCGGCTTTTTGATTACGCGAAAAAACAAGTTGTTCCTGTTTTCAATATTGGTAAATAACCACAATACCTCAGCTACCGAAGTACGTAAGGCTATTGAACGTTTTATTACACATGTTAGAAAAAAATATTAACCCCTTACCAATAACGCGTTGGGGCAATAGAGTACTTTTTCGTTTTGTAAACAGAATTCTACGAATGAATTAAAAAAGATCTTTTGTCAGGTATTTACATCCATATTCCATTTTGCAGGCAGGCCTGCCATTATTGCAATTTTCATTTTAGCACTTCGTTGCGCAAAAAAGCACCCCTGCTGCAAGCTCTTAACAAAGAAGCGGCAATGGTGCGCAATCATTTTGAAGGACAGACGGTGAAGACCTTGTATTTTGGAGGCGGCACCCCCAGTATTTTAGCAGCAGATGAAATTGACCAACTGATAAAAACTATTTTTTTTAACTATCGCATCGCCCCTGAAGCTGAAATAACTTTAGAAGCCAACCCTGATGATATTACTGAAGAAAAACTAAACCGGTGGAAAGAATCAGGAATTACGCGGCTAAGCATCGGTGTTCAATCTTTTTTTGAAGAAGATCTAAAATGGATGAACCGGGCGCACAATGCCACGCAGGCACTAAAGGGTTTGCAACTGGCTCAGCACTATTTTTTTAATATCACCGTTGACCTGATTTACGGTATTCCCGGATTAACAAACGAAAAATGGTTGCAAAACATTCAAACAGTTGTCGGGTTGGGCATACCACACCTCTCTTGTTACGCATTAACGGTAGAACCAAAAACCCCTTTAGCCAAATTGATTCACACTCACAAAAAGGAAAATATTGTTCCCGAAATTCAGGCGCAGCAGTTTCAATTATTGATGGAAGAGTTGGCCATTGCCGGTTACGAACACTATGAAATATCAAACTTTTCAAAACCCGGGTGGCGAAGCCAGCACAATACCTCTTACTGGCAGGGGAAAAGTTATATTGGCATAGGGCCTGCTGCCCACTCGTTCCACGGTTCTGAAAGGTGGTGGAACATAGCCAATAACCAACAATATATTGATGC
>JBDHYK010000127.1:0-9172 GCA_039811305.1 Niabella sp. | reverse complement strand
AGACCTCCAGAACTATCTGAACAGGATAACCGTAACGCCATTGCCACAATATTTTACACCCTGCAACAACAAACAGGTTATCCAACGGTTGGTCATGGACTTTGCCCAATGTTATGCCCAACCAGGAGATGGGAAACCATCCATGTACCAGGAACTTTTGGAGCTGGCCAAATTGTTAGAGTAGGATTACCGGTTGCTTCAATCACTTCCACTTAAATCTGAGGCAAATCCTTTGAGAGCAAAGGTCTGTTTTACAGCCACCGCCCCTCACACACCATGTTGACAACCTGAAGCATTGGTGTGGGGCACTGCGAGACCCCCCTTGCCTGTGAAACTTTAATACCCCTGTAAAAGAAATTCCCACACTTCCGTTAGGGTCTCCCCTCGTCCCCCTGACGCAGTTCCAATTGTCATTGCTCGCGTCCTTATCATTTTCGCCCCAGTCAATTTTTGATTCCGAGGGCTTTGTTGTATCGGCCCCGCCGGTGCTTTTGGATGGATAAGGCGTACAGGGTTCCCCATTACAAGAGCAAACAAACCGGACATCCGTTATCCGAATTTCAATTTCTTCATCGGGTTCTACTCCATTGGCAAGCTCTATCTTTTTGGATGCGAGAGTAAGCTTATCTGTTTTTAGGTCTTGTTCTTCATCTAACTGGCCATTCTTATATATCCCCACTTTCAATATTAAACTGTCGCATTTACATTTTTGCTCGGCTTCTCTACGTTTAGCAGCAGGCTCAATCGGCGGGGTAGCCGGTGGCCTGGGGGCTGCATCGGAAGGCCTACCTTGTGCTTTGTCCGTTGGCTTAGGAGCGGCTTTACCGATATCACCGGCTTTTGGCTCGTGCGAAGGGTTGCGACCTTCAGCAGCAACTTTAGGATCGGCTTGGTGTTTGTCCGGAGTCTTTGGAGTCGCTTTGTCGGGAGGAGGTTGCGTTACTTTCTTTGTTTGTCCCTGATCGGCTGAAGGTTTTGTTCCGATGTGTTCGGGGAGTTTTAAAGTTACATTAACACTAAAAGCGCCGCTTTTCAGGCTTTGTACTTCAAAACGTTTTGTAACTGTGCCCGTACTAACTTCTGCGGGCGCCAGTTTCATCTCTATCTGGTTCGATGGAGACAATGTAACCACCCCAGGCGATGTATTGATAAGGCTAAGGGTGGCCGTATCTGGTAAATCCTGAAGCCCGGTAACAGCTACTCCAATATATGTTTTTTCCCCTTTTATTAAATTCAGTTTTCCTGCGCTGGTTTCCATATTGACTGCGGAAATGGTTCCGGTGGTGGTTTTACCATTTTCACCTATCACCAGCGTATGTGGCCCACTTGGCACATTGGGCATCCTGGAAAAAGACCCCCGTGGCGATTCGGCCAATATGTCTAAGGGCTGCCCATCTAACGTGCTGGAAGTATTGGTCAACTCCCCATCAAAAGCCCCCGATACCTGAAACGGGTGCCCTGTAAGCGCATGCGTTGGAGGGGTGGGCTCAATTGGGTTAGATGGTATGGCCTTTGACGGTCTTATGGGAATATCTGCATATTGTTTTGATTTCCTGTCAGTTATCGTTAATGGGTTTGAACCTGTTGCCGGTTGTTTGAATGAAAAATGTTGAGGACTACCCGATATGGGAAATACCCCTTCTCCAATCCTAAGTTGGTATTTTACTAACTGTGAAAGATTTTTTCTTTTTTCTTTTTCATTTTCCCCGTTGGGTTGAGAATAAACTGTCCCGGAAATAACGTCTCCGGGCCGGATATCTTCGGGAAGAAAGATTTTAATGGTACCTTCTTTAACTGATACTTCTTCCTGTACCAACCCATTTATTGTAATGGACTGGGCCCATACTGAAGAAAACGCAAATAACAGGGGTAATACCATTACGGCCTGGAGTAACTTTTTTGGTTTCATGATTGTGTGTTTTATTTTTTTGAGCGCGTTTTTTGTGTTCGGATAATTCTATTAAAAAAACTATGTCAGTTACTGTTAGCTTAACAAAAAAAATTCGTTGCTCCAGTCTGGCACCACCCACACCTGACCCCATTTTTATAAAAAAGCAGCGATTCTTGTAATACAAGGCTAACGAAACTGTGCAGTTGCCCTTTTTTGTGTCAGAACTGTTTAATCTTTAGGATAAAGCAACTACTATACTTGTCTAAAAAATAGATCCGGGCGTTTTAATGTATTGCTGATTCTGCCGTAATATAATAAATATTTATATTTAATCCAAATTTATTTTACCAGAAATCAATATTTTTTTGGATTACCCTCAATAGAAACAATCGTTATACGCAGAAGCGGCTCCCAAAAGCTTTACAAGATGGAGGACGGCATTTATTATCTAATGTGTGTGAATATTACAACAACCTATGTATCAATACATTAATGTAGATTGCACCTGTTTTTCCCACGTTGATCCTTTGGCGCCATCTGTGCAGCCAAAAATGCATCTTGTCAGGGGCTACAGTTTAAAGCTCTTGAACCATACCTTTCTCGAATGTTTATGGAATCAACACCTCAGTATTATACGCCCTATTCTAACGAACAGGTAATACAAAAATTATAATTGGACTATAGCGACTGTTGTGCAAAACCTGAGGATGGAAAAACTTTTAAGCAGCAGGAGCTTTTAGATTTGACCGAAATGCTGGAGTGATAAGTTATTGGTATTCAATTTTGTATCCTAATTTGATCCGTTTTTTAGAAGAAGTAAATTTTCTAATACATAATAAGCAGCCGGGCAAAATTCACTGTTCTTTATTGTGAGCGCCTGCCGTTTTATAAATACATCCTCGTTTGTATAAGGAAAGCGAGAGCAATCAGAAGGCCGCTGATCATAAATGGAGCAGGTATTATCATCGTTTAAAAAAGGGCAGGGTGTGGACTTTACAACAAAATCGCCCTCGTCATCCACGCGCAAATACCGATCAATGAAAATGCTTTCTTTCAGTCCCAGGTATTTCGAAATTCTTTTAATATCGGGAGTTTTAAAGCGTGGTGAGTAGTTTTTACAACACGCTGCGCAATGCAGGCAGTCTATTTTTTCAAATGCTTTTTTGTGTAATTCGGGTAAATTTTTTAATAATTGGTTTTTGTCGCCACGTTTTAGCAATTGCTGGTACGCTTTTTTATGCAATTTTGTTTTTTTCTCCCAATTATGTAACAGACTATCCAATAAAGGTGTTTTGGTTATTTTGCGATTACTTTTACTGTTTCGTTCATTAGCTCCCGCACGGTGGTAATAATACCTTCTGTGTCATAGCCACATTCGCGGTGCAATTCTTTTAATGTTCCGTGCTCAACCAAACGATCGGGAATGCCCAGCGTTTTAACCTGGTTTTTGTAACCATAGGTAGCCATAAATTCCAGTACGGCACTTCCAAAACCGCCTGTTACGGCGCCGTCTTCCACAGTTACAAGTGTAGTATAGTTTTTACAGGCTTCGTGCAATAATTCTTCGTCTAAGGGTTTCGCAAAGCGCATATCATAGTGGCCGATAGCGATACCTTCTCTTTGCAGGTCCCGAACAGCTTCGGCAGCAAAATTTCCAGGATGTCCCAAACTGAGTATCGCAAGGTTGCTGCCTTCACGCAGTCTTCTACCCTTTCCTATTTCTATTTCTTTGAATGGCGTTTGCCAATCTGCCATTACACCCTGCCCTCTCGGATACCGTATAACAAACGGCTGGTTCATAGTTTCTAATTGGGCAGTGTACATCAGGTTTCGCAATTCACTTTCGTTCATGGGAGCGCTTATAATGATATCTGGAATACACCTGAAATACGCAATATCGTAGCACCCGTGGTGGGTGGGGCCGTCATCGCCAACTAAACCGGCGCGATCTAAACAAAAAACCACGGGTAATTTTTGTATAGCCACATCGTGCACCACCTGGTCGTAAGCCCGTTGCATGAAAGAAGAATAAACATTGCAAAACACCCGCAACCCCTGGGTAGCCATGCCTGCACTTAACGTAACAGCGTGTTGCTCACAAATACCCACATCCATGGCTCTTTCGGGCATTTCGTCCATCATAAATTTCAGGGAGCAACCAGAGGGCATAGCAGGTGTTATGCCAAATATTTTATCGTTTTGTTTTGCCAGTTCGATGATCGTTTTTCCAAATACATCCTGATATTTTGGCGGTTGGGGCGTGTCGTAGGTTTTGGCATAGATCTCACCGGTAAGTTTATCAAAAAGCCCTGGCGCATGCCACTTCGTTTGATCCTGCTCGGCCTGGCTGTAGCCTTTTCCTTTTGTAGTGATGATATGCAGTAGTTTGGGACCCGGTATTTGTCGTATATCTTTTAGTGTGTCCACCAGTTTTGTGATGTTGTGTCCGTCAATCGGGCCAAAATACCTGAGTTTTAACGATTCGAAAAAGTTGGCATTGTTGCTGATCATGCTTTTTACCCCTTCGATCAATTTATGCGCCATGGCTCGGGTAAAACTTTTACCCACAGGAAGCTTTCCAACGAGGTTCCAGACCTCGTCTTTAAATTTGTTGTACTGGGGCGACAGGGAAATATCCGTAAGGTATTCTTTCAATGCACCGGTATTGGGGTCAATGCCAATTCCATTGTCATTCAATATAATAAGCATGTCGGCGTTGGAAACACCTGCGTGATTCATGCCCTCAAAGGCCATTCCAGCAGTCATGGATCCATCGCCTATTACGGCTACTACTTTTCGATCTTCGTCTCCATGATATTTGGATGCAAGAGCCATGCCCAGTGCTGCCGAAATAGAGGTAGACGAATGTCCTACACCAAAGGTATCATACTCACTTTCAGTACGTTTGGGAAAACCGCTGATACCGCCGTATTTGCGGTTTGTTTCGAATACGTCCCGACGACCGGTAATAATTTTATGACCATAAGCCTGATGCCCCACGTCCCAAACTAATTGGTCGTAGGGGGTATTATACACATAATGCAGTGCAGTTGTCAATTCTACCACTCCCAGGCTGGCAGCAAAATGTCCACCGTGCACACTGACTACGTCAATGATATATTGCCTGAGTTCTTCACAAAACTCGTGTAATTTCTCAAAAGGGATTTTTTTTAAATCTTCAGGAGAATTGACGGATTGTAACAGAGGACCCGGTTGAATGATCATTTTTTTTCGAAATAAGGTACAAAATTAGCATTTTTTGCTAATTGTTTTTAAGAATGTCTTTGTAAACTCGTTTGCACAATCGGTTTAAGCAGTATTTTATTGATTTAGTACCGTATGGCTAAGGAGCTTTTTATCCCCTACCACCCAAAGAATATCACCTTCTTCAATCTGCATGTCTGATTCGGGATTAAGGATTCTTTCTCCATTGCGTTCAATCCCCACTACTAAACCGTGTACGCGGGTTCGGAGGTCGGCATCGCGTATGGTTTTATTAACACAAACCGAACTGCTGCTAATTAAAAAACTGCCTAATTTCATCTCTACCTGTTCGGCATTTTCTACCAGCTTTTTATTGGGTCGTAAAATTACGTTCATTCGTCTTTCCTGACTATCGGTACAGATGATGAACAGTTTGTCGTTGGGGAAAATTCGTTCTTCCCGTCCCGGATTCACTATGGACTGCTGCCCCCGTACTATTAGGGCTACGTTCACGCCGATCCGCTCTCTCCATTGTAATTCCTGTAGTGATTTTCCTACCACGTCATTTGCCTCCGGGGGTACTTCAAAATACGTCATGTGAGCGTCCCAGGGGCCTAACTGCGTATTTCTTTTTTCGGCCATCTTCTGGGCTAATTCCTTTTGCTCGGCAATTTCGCGGGTGTTTAAGTTTTCGACAAACCGGTCTTCGATGCGGTTGTAAAAGCGTTGCAGCGGATTCCGAAAAATAATGATTAGCGCCATGATGACTAAGGCAGAGTATATTGTGATTTCGGTGGAAAATATGGAGTTTAATAAAATTAAAATAAAAAATAAAGCGATGACAATTTTTAAAATCCGCATAATCCAGATGGGGCCGATATACCGGTTTTGGGTATAGATTTCAGCAAAGGCCGGTGTTCTTTCATTTCTTACGGCTAAAGCCCACAAAAACGGAGACATGATTGCTAAGGCCACCGCAGCCGATGCAATGCCTCCTAAATTGTAATTAATACTGGCCAACCAGGGAAAAAGATACTTTGTTGTGGCTACGATCAATGCAATTAAAACTACTGAAAAAATAGTAGTATTCATTAAAAAAGATCTTACTAATTGTTGCCAGGCGCTCGTGGTTCTTAGGGAGGTAGCTTCTGCGCTGTACCGATTAATTTTTTCCTGCAGGCTTGCTGGCAACTTTTTAAAGATCCAATCGTAAAAAGGACCGCTTGCCATAGTAAGGTAAGGCGCTGTTAAAATGGTAATTGCTGATGCAGCAATAATTACCGGGTAAAGATAGTCGCTTGTTGCATTATATTTTGCGCCGAGGGCTGCAATAATGAATGAAAACTCTCCAATAAGCGTCAGGCTCATTCCTGCCTGTAAAGATACTTTCAATGAACTGCCCGATATATAAGCACCGGTGCCGATAACAAGTGTTTTTCCAATAATCACTGCAAGGGCAATGATAATTACCGGCCAAATATAAATAGCTAAAGAATAGAGGTCAATCAACATACCCACAGAAATAAAGAAAATTGCTCCAAACAAATCTCTTACTGGTCGTAAAAGGTGTTCTACCCGCTCCGCCTTAGTAGTTTCGGCAAGAAGCGACCCCATTACAAATGCGCCAAGAGCGGCAGAAAATCCGGCTTGGGTAGAGAAAAACACCATTACAAAGCAGAGGGCAATGGATGATATCAGAAGGATTTCATCGGTTAAAAATCGTTTCGCCCTGTTTAGCAGGGAAGGAATGAGCAAAATGCCTCCCACAAACCATAAAATCAGAAAAAATACGAGTTTAAGAATAGAGAACAGAATTTGCCCCCCGTCCACTTCCTGTTTCACTACAAAAGTTCCCAACAAAACCAAGAGGGTTACAGCAATAATATCTTCTACCACCAATACACCAAAGACAATACCGGAGAAATTTTTCCGTTTTAGTCCGAGGTCTCCAAATGTTTTCACCAGCACCGTAGAGGACGAAACCGTAAGGCAGGCTCCTAAAAAAATACAGTCCATCATCGGCCAGCCTAAGAATTTTCCCACAAAAAAGCCAATCAGACCCATACCTATGGCTTCAAAACCGGCAGTTACAGATGCGGCCCCCCCTATTTTTGCCAATTTTTTGAAACTAAATTCTAAACCCAGCCCAAAAAGCAGAAAAATTACGCCTATTTCGCCCCAAACCTGAAGGTCGCTGAACTCATAAATATTTGGAAAGAATATAAAATTAGGACTAATGATGATTCCTGCTACAATGTAGCCTAATACCAACGGTAAGCGCAGCCATTTAAACAAAATGGTTGTCATGGCGGCCACGGCCAGCATCAAAGCCAAATCCACAATCAAAAGAGGTAATTGAGACATAATCGTTCACTAATTTTCAACAAGCCTGGTTTAATTAAAAATACAAAAAAATAGTTCATCCAATGCTTATAATTTGGAAAAAGTTTTAAAAGGTAAGGAACCTTGGTTTTAAAGTAATTGAAGGCTGGCAACTTTGTCACGGGCAATTTGTGCTACCAGGTCGGGCAGGTTTTCAAATTTTTCTTCGGGTCTTAAAAACTGTTTTACACAAACACGTACGGTTTCTCCATAAATTTCGGCGTCAAAATCAAATAGATTGACTTCGATTACCCGCTTTCTGCCATCTACTGTGGGTCGAAACCCGATGCTCATCATCCCTTTAAGTAATTCAGTTCCTGTTTTATGCGCTCCGGTGCGTACACGGGCATAAACGGCATAAATGCCATCTCCGGGTACTATTTTCTCTTCGTCTGTAACTTTAATATTTGCCGTAGGAAAGCCTAATTGCCTCCCAATTTTATCGCCATGAACCACCACCCCTTCAAAAAAGAATGTATAACCTAATAAATGATTGGTGGCTTCCGAGTCGCCACGAAGAATAGCTTCCCTTATTTTGGTAGAACTTATGGCGATATGGTCGAGCACGTGCCTCGGTATTTCTTTCAACTGATAGTGATAACGCTCCTGATAGGTTTCCAACAAATGAAAATCGCCCATACGGCCGCGCCCAAAACGGTGATCGTAGCCAATAATTATGGTGTGAGGATGAAATTTCTCTATCAGGAACTCCCGTAAATACTCCTCGGGTTTTTGATGGGCAAACGCATCTGTAAAGGGGGTAATGACTAAGTGATCCACACCCGTTTCGGCCAGTAGCTCGATACGCTCTTGCAGGGTATTGATCAATCTGATACCCAGAATAGAAGAAGAAACTATTTTGCGCGGATGCGGATGGAAAGTGATAATTACCGATTCTCCCTGCACCCTTTTCGCTTCCTCGATTAGCTGCCCAATTACTTTTCTATGCCCCTGATGAACGCCATCAAATGTGCCGATCGTGATCACGCTATTGGTAAACTGGGGCAATTCTTCAATATTATAATGAATTTGCATTCTTAATTGGTTTTAAAAGAATAGACAGGCATTGGTTTTTAATGGATACAAACATTCTCTTTAGCCACTCAACCGGTATTCCCTTACTCTATTTCATTTGTCATTCCAGCGAAACAGAATTGTTTGCTTCCCGGCAAAAATAAGGATTGAAGCCTTAGAACAGAAGAATCTAAAAAAAGAGACTCAGATTTGTATTTCTTTACAGTCGTATAAGGGTTTTCATTTATCTTAGCGCTTCAGTTGATGCCGGCTTAAAAAGGATTTTTGCACGGTAATATAAAAATAAAATATGTATAACAGACTGATATACGTTTAAATAGATTATTATATGGCAGACACAAAACGAACTGCCAATAACGATCTGCTTCGGCAGATTCAAAACACAATAAAAACATGTCATTATATTCCAAAAGAGGGGTTTCGGCACAAAAAGAGGAAGTACACGCCGCAACCCAACATTTAGATAAAGGACTCTATGAAAAGGCCTTCTGCAAAATTTATCCGGATGTACTTACGGGGCATCCCGATTGGGTTAACGTAATGCATGCCGATGGCGCCGGCACCAAAAGCATTCTGGCCTATTTATATTGGAAAGAAACCGGGGATAGCTCGGTATGGAAAGGGATTGCGCAGGATGCCATTGTGATGAATTTGGACGAT
>JBDHYK010000126.1:0-9276 GCA_039811305.1 Niabella sp. | reverse complement strand
AGAAAGAAAAGTGAGACAAAAGCTGTAGGCAGCGCAAAATCGTATCAAGATTTTTTCATATGGCAAGCAATCGTTAGAGGTCAGTCCGTTTCTACGGAAGGACCTTTTTTCGTTTTATTATGTTTTCACAAAAAATGCTGGCTGAGTCGTTGGCAATTTATTCTTACGGTCGTTATTTCTCACTCAGTTCACAAGTTTGCCAGCCGCGGAGTCGTTACCACCTGAAGCCCATTTGAACGCTACCATAGAGCTGGGCAGTTCTTTGGGTTAAAGACTGTTTGCTTTCATAAATGGCCGCATACCCAACAGATATTTTCTGCGTAGCATAGGCTACCCCAACTCTACCTTGAAAAAACCAGGGGTTTAGCACACCCCGGACCACTTCATCTTTTTTATCAAAATAATTTCCCTGCACGGTGGCGTTGTAAACCTGATAGTACAATGAGGGATAGAGGTAAAAGAAAAACTCTCTTTGCTTTTTAGAATGGCTGAAATGGTTGTTCCAGAAAACGCTGGCGCTGTTTTCGTTAAACTTACCAATTAACAACGGGGCCCCCACCATTAAATTGGTAAACATATTACCCACCGAAGCTCCCATAACAGGTTTAAACCCTACTTTTTTATGATTTTCCGATGATCCAATTTCGGGGTGCCAGGAAACGGTTTCCGTAAGCCCCCAACCTGCGTGCATCTGATACTGCCATTGCTTGGGCTCGTATATATTCCACCATCTGTGAATAAACTCCTGCACTTGTTTCCCACCGGAAAGAGAGCCAATCGCTCCTAATTCGGAAGCCCAACGTAGCATGTGGCCTCGTTTACTAAACCGACTTTGTTGATACCCTAAAAACAAATATCCTGTAATGGGTCGGTCTATTTTATCAATGCGATAATGACCGTCTTCAGCATTGTAAAGCAACTGCCCAATCTCCAATTTATGAATCGTGGCTCGGGAAGAACTGTCGGGCCGGTGCTTCCGCCATTGAAAATTCAGGTAAACCCCATTGGTATAATACCCATCATTGCTTAAGGATGTGTAACTGTCATTTTCCGACGTAAACGAAAATTGATGATGGTATTGCGGGGTTTGAGCAAATATGACACCTCCTACCCATAAGAAAATGCTGCTTACCCAAACAAATTTTTTAAACCAAAGCATGAGCAACCGTATTGTTACAGAACCCCCGAAAATACTACTGTTTTTTCAATAAATGCCTAACAATCAGCATATTTTCAATAATTAGGTTTGAGCCACTCCATTCACTTCTTTGTTCTTTATCACAAATAAATCATGAATTTACCCTCTTTATTATATTGAATATCCACCAAAACCCTAAAGCCTGGTTATCTTTGCCGGATGAAGCAGCAAAACATCAGGCATTTGAGTTTATCGGACTTAGAAGCCTATTTTCTATCTATTGGGGATAAAAAGTTCAGGGCCAGACAGGTGTACGACTGGCTTTGGGTGCAACCTGTGCAAAGTTTTGACGCGATGACCAACCTGAGCAAACCGCTTAGGGAAAGGCTGAAAGCAGACTTTAGTTTTCCGGCATTGCGATCCGATTTAGTACAACACTCCGAAGACGGAACCATCAAATCGCGTTTTGTATCGGTAGACGGTCACAAAACCGAGGGCGTCCTCATCCCTACTGAAGACAGAAAAACGGCCTGTGTGAGCTCTCAAATTGGATGTAGCCTTAATTGTAAATTCTGTGCCACCGGCTATTTAGAGCGCAAACGCAACTTGAATTATGATGAAATTTTTGACGAGGTGGCACTGCTCAATCAACAATCTCTGGAAATGTATGGGAAAAAACTCACCAACATCGTATTTATGGGTATGGGTGAGCCACTGCTGAATTATAAAAACGTTTTAAAAGCCATTGAAAAAATTACCGATCCCGAAGCATTGGCCATGAGCCCCCGCCGTATTACGGTTTCTACGGCTGGTATTGCAAAACAAATTCACCAGTTGGGCGATGACAAAGTGAAATTTAAATTAGCGCTTTCTTTACACGCTGCAAATGATAAAAAACGCAGCGAAATTATGCCCATTAACGATGCAAATAATATAAAATCGTTGGTAGATGCGTTGAACTATTTTTACAAACAAACGAAAAATGAAATTACCTTTGAGTACATTCTGTTCAACAATTTCAATGACAGCCTGCAGGATGCCGATGAACTGACAAAAATTTATCGCCAGGTTCCGGCAGATCTGATTAATATTATTGAATACAATCCGATAGACTTTGCGCGGTTTACAAAACCAACTGAAGAAAAAGTGAATGCTTTTATGGCTCATCTGGAAAAAAACCGGGTTAACGCCCGGCTCAGGCGCAGTCGTGGAAAAGATATTGACGCGGCTTGTGGCCAGCTGGCCAATAAAGACTAAGCCATAACGCCTGGTGTTTGTTTGGTTAGTTCTTCTTCCTCCAATTTTAAAAACTCGCGATACAGAACGCGTGTTATTGGGTTTGTTCGACTAAGTGGTGTTCCGTCAATTTCAAATACCGGAAGTAATCGTTTGGTGGTGCTGGTGAGAAAAACTTCCTGAGCCTGTTTCAACTCTTCTATTGCAATATCCCGTTCTTCTACAACAAAGAGTTTTTGAGCAATTTTAAGCAGGTTCCTTCTGGTAACTCCATGCAGAATATTCTTAAAAGGAGTTATAAGTTTATTGTCTTTGGTTACTATAAATACATTCGCGCGGGGAAATTCGGTAATGATCCCTCCGCTTTGGTATAAAACTTCATCGGCACCACAGGCTTGTAATTGCTTCTGCAACCAGATACCTATAAGATAGTTGGTTGTTTTTGCCTGTGGCAACTCTCGTTGGTAAGGATAGGTAATAATTTTAATTCCCTTTTGGAATGTTTCAACGCCGAAGACCCGAATCTCGTTTTGCTGAATGATGAGATTCGGGGTTGCGGGCGTGTACCCATCGCTGGAGTATCCGCCTGTTAAGGTGAGTTTCACCCCCGACTCTGAAAGGTTGTTTTTTTTAATTAGTTGTAGCACAATGGTTTTAAGGGCTTCTTTTTCTATTGGGGGTTGTAGGTACAACAGCTTTGCCGAATTGAAAAAGCGGTTTAGGTGCTCCTGTAGGAACAGCGGTTTTCCATCCCGGGTTCTGAAAAAATCGAAAAGGCCATAGCCTCTTTGCAATGCAAGGTCGTTCAGGCTTACAACAGCCCTATCGGCTTCCACAAAGTTCCCATTAATCCAGTTCCATCTTGTCATTTGTAGCGGTTGTATTTCTTTAAAATTGAAATAAGTTTTTCTTTGGGCAATGCTTCCACCACGTGCCCGTTATTTCCTTTCATGGTTTCGGCAGCCAGCAGGGAATTGATGATAGCCTGCTCGGTGGCTTCAATCGTGGCCAGAAATAATGGAGACATGGCATCGTTTTGCAATAGTTCAGTTTTCACCAATAGCGTTTTGGGTTGGTGCTCAATTCGTACGGTTGGGGCCGTTGAAAAAGCTATAACATAGTCGCCACTGCCATTGGCTGCAATTCCACCGGTTTTAGCAAGTCCCAAAAACGCCCGTTTTGCCATTCTTTCCAGATTGCGGGCTTCCAGGGGGGCATCTGTTGCAACTACGATCATACAACTGCCATTGGGCGAATCGTTTAGCGCATCACTCAAATAATATTTTTTCAATTCTTTTCCAACCGGAACCCCGTCTATTTGTAAAACACCACCAAAATTAGTTTGTACCAACACCCCAACCGTGTACCCACCTGCGGTTTTGGGCAGTACCCTTGATGCGGTGCCGATACCGCCTTTAAATCCAAAACATACCGTACCGGTACCGGCGCCTACACTGCCCTGTACTACCTTCCCAGATTTTGCAGTTTGGATGGCTTGTAACACCTGTTCTTCGGTTATATGACGGCCGCGAATATCATTAAGATACCCATCGTTGGTTTCGCCCACTACCGCATTTACACTTTGTACTTTTTCATTCTCCTTCTGATCCAATGTATAAGAGACCACAGCGTTAACAGCTGTAGCCACACTGAGCGTGTTGGTTAAAACGATAGGGCTTTCTATATTTCCAAGCTCCGTAATCTGCGTGCTTCCAACGAGTTTGCCAAAACCATTGCCAGTGAAAACTGCTGCAGGCACTTTCTCCTGAAACAGATTGGCCGCATGCGGTAACACAACCGTAACTCCGGTACGTACCGATTCGCCCCTGATATTGGTAAAATGACCTACTTTCACGCCTTCCACGTCGGTAATCGCATCAAACTTCCCGGGTGGCAATACTCCGATAGAAATGGAAATTTGCTGCGCTGATGGTTGATTTTGAGCGAATAGTGGTTTTTGCAACATAGAAAAAATAAAAAAAACAAGCAGGGCTTTAAAATCCATCTTTAAAGTTACAACAAAACCTGTTTAAAATAATAGAAAGACAAAAAGAAACGAAGTTTTCTCGCAATTCACAGCTCCTGAACCCTGTAACAGTTTTCTAAACGGTAAGTGCTCAAAACTTTATCAACAAAAACCTGCTTTTGCCAATCCTTCCAGATGTGAGCAGATGAAGCGAGTTCCTCCAATCGCTTTTTAGAACGATTTTTCTTCCAGTCTTTTATCTACCAAAATACCCTCTGTCGCTTTCAGATTAAAGCTAAGGTTGCGTTTCGCTTTAAACGTAATAACAAACAAATCCATATCGCCATTTAGGGTTTCTTTATCTCCCAGGTTCACAAAAGTAGGGTACAACACTTTGTCCCCATTTGTATGCAATCTGTCCAGCGTAAAATTATCTAATTGTTTTAGATGAAGTATTTGGGTACCCATGTATTCGTAATCCGCTGTGTTATAAGGCAGTGCAAAACTTAGTGCATTGACCAGCTTTAAACCGATTCCTTTAACGGTAATAGAAATTGTTTCTCCCGCATTGTAATTTTGCTTATCGGTAGTTAGAACAATTTTTCCATCTAATTTGTCGTTGCTTTGTTCCCAGGCGCCTCCATCGAGTTGGGTGGCTACGTTGGAGATATCGTAAGCATCAATTAAATTATTGCCATTCAAATCTCCCTTGCTAATATACCCTTCAAAATCTCCGTCGCCTTTACGCAAACCTGTATAGTTCATATAAGAAGTAAGATCGTTGCGGTCAATCATTTTATCATTATTGATATCGCCGGGTATATAGCTTTCAGAACCAGGAACTTTGAATACATAGATTTCTCGTCCTGAACCAAAGTTTCCAACGGCTTCGCTTACGTCAATTTTAATGTACCGGGCCGTAGGTTTTGAAGTAAATACCATCTCTTTCGTATCGTTATTTCGTTTCCAGTCAAAACTGCCGGCTTCTGTCCATTCTTTTTTATCTATACTATATGAAATTTTCCCTTTAAGGAGAATGCCGTTTGCTCCGTTGGATCGGGGGAGATACTGTAATTTATCAATTTGGTTCACACTATTCAGGTTTAAGACCATATTAAAGGGAACGGCGGCGGTATCGTAACGGGTATGCCACATATTTGATTCATCAAAATCGAACAAATTAGTAGTTCCATCTCCCCGCTGCGCTCGAACGCTGGCAACGGCGGTGATACCATGAATGGCAAAATTCAAAGGATTGGATGTAGTAAGACCCTGAACCGGTGCCCAGGCAGAAACCCCCGACTTATTCACCGCTCTTATTTTAAATAAATAATTTGTTTCAGGCAAAAGGTTGTCGAACACAAAGGAAGTATCTTTTATGGTGCTATACAACATATCATTGAACATAATTTCGTAGTAATCGGCATTGGCTGCAAGATTCCAGTTGGGTTTCAGCGTAAAGGGGGATCGGTTGCTTTCCCGAATCTGAACCTTAGGAGGCAACAGAGCGCCTGATTTTTTCCTGAACTGATCGGTTGTAGAAAATAAAAATCCATCCACTTTTATCCGGATGCTGTTTTTTGTAATATCCGTAGCAGCGAGTTTTACCTGTAACTGTGGGTTCTTCAGCATCACCTGTTTTTCAAATTCGCTACCGGGGGTTGCAAACTGATTCAAATTGGGAGTGGAGTAAAAATACACATTGTCTTTAGATGCAAAGGCTTCTTTAGAAGACACAGGCGAAAGTGTAATTGGTCGGTTGCCAATAAAAGCAGCAACCTTTCTGGGCTTTGCGGTTAGGTTGATTCTGAACTCGGTAGACTTTATTTTTTCAAAACCGTCAAAATCGCCTTTGGCTGGGTGTACGATGGCTGTTGCTACACCATTTTTTGCCTCCGCCTCAATGAGGGTGGTTGCAAACTTTCCGTTTAGGTAGCTTTGCGTGGCACCGTCATCGTCGTATTCGGTAAAAGAAGCTTTTGCAGCAGGGTAAAGTTCATAAATTCTGTGGGTTTTATTTATCTCAGCCACTTGATTATTAGGGTTCACTAAGGGAATAATCGCGCCGTTTTTTACAAATACCGGCAACTTCCAAATAGGGGCATTAAAGCTGTTAATTACTCTTCCGCCTTCATAAGCGTTCCCGTTAAAATAATCAATCCAGGTGCCTTTGGGCAGGTAAATATTGTTTCGAATATCGTTTCCAAGCGTGTCGGCCTTTGTGGCCTGATAAATAGGAGCGATTAAAAAATAGGGACCATATAAATATTGGTATTGCGTGGCGGTACTCAGCGTAAACCGGTTATAATCGCTTAAGAACAGGGCACGAATCATGGGTAGTCCGGTTACTGACTCCCGGGCAATACTGTAAGAGTAAGGAAGTAACTGGCTTTTCCATTTCAGATACCATCGGTTGATGGAGGTTGCCGGCTCTCCCAATGCATGGGGATATTTCTCGTTGGAACCCCACCCGTCCATGTTCAACTGCATGGGCGTGAAGGTTTTCCATTGAAAATCCCGGACGTTCACGGGAAGATTCTTCCCTCCAAAAATCCCATCCATATCCGAAGAAATATTGGGCTGCCCCGAAAGCCCCGAGCCAATATAAGTTGGAATATGAAAACGTATATATTCCCAATGCCCGCCAGTTTGGTCGCCCGACCAGATTGTGGCATAGCGCTGGGTACCTGCCCATCCATCTAATGAAATGATAAAAGGCCTTGTATTATTACCATACTTTGGCATAATTTGCGCTACATCTGCCACACCGTTTAGCCCAAAAGAATAACCAGCGCCAACCCAGGCCACATCTGTTTTTAATACCCTGACACCGGCATCTTTCACTTCTTTTATAATATCGCGCTGCAAAAGCGCACTAATTCCGGCTTTAGGGTGCAGATCGGACTGTGTCCATAACCCGATTTGTACTCCCTTCTTTCGAGCATAATCGCCAAAACTTTTTAGATTCAGAATATTGCTGTCTAAGGTTCCTGTTTGCCCATAGCCTGCGCCATAACCATCATTTGGCAAAATCCATCCCAAGGGCATATCATGTGCTTTATAGCGATCTATAACTGCTCGGGCCGAAAACTGATAATTCGCTTTTTCTCCATTCAGCGACTCGCGAACACCCCCGTTATTTTTCTGACTTTCGGTGTATCGTTTACCGTCTTCAAACAAAATGCCTTTTTGGCCTGTACTGTCTTCTTTCCAGTAATCGCGGTTATAGGCGTTCAGGTGTCCTTCGTAAAACCCAAACTTAGGAATCAGCACAGGATGGCCGGTCAGTTGATAAAAATCATTTAAAAGGCGGGTTGGCTGGTCATTTACCATAATGAAAATATCTAAATAACTTTCATTATGAAATAGTTTCACCTTCCCTTTCTCTGTTGCACCAAAATCGTACCGCCCCGGTTTGAAACTGTGCCACATTAACCCATAACCTCGGGTGCTCCAGTAAAATGGATTTGGAGAAGCCACACCTCCATCCGTCCAGCTATTCTGGTTTTCAATAGCGATTATTTTGCCTTTATGCGTAAACCGACCATTTTGTACGCCTCCACCAAAAAAATATTCTTCAGAATTTTCTTTCAAAGTGAGGGCTACCTTATTTTTTTCAAACCGGAAGGGAGCTAAAAATTCAACAATAGTTTTTCTTGTATGCTGATTCGCTACTTTAAATATACTCGTTGCTTTATCTATTGCTATCGCAATGTACTTTGTTGAAAGTGTAACTGAGGTTCCGTTATCTGCAACCGAAAGTTGCGATACGGGCTTTTTTGGTTGTTCCACCAGTATTTTTGCAGGTGGGGTGGCCTCGGGGTCGTGCGGTGTCGCGCCTTGCCGATCCTGAAAGACCCTGAAGATGTTATCTCCATAAAATTCGATATGAATAAGTTGCAGGCTGTCTAATAACAAATCCACGGTAGTCGGGCCGGTTTTGGTAGCTTTCAAAACTTTTGGAGCCGGGGTTTGAATTTGTGCCTGAGGTTTTACAGGAAAATAAAACAAGGCAACTGCTAACAACAAAATGTACAGATTCAATAGTCGGGAGGCTTTCATTACAATAGTTTTTACATTGTAAAGATAAACGGCTTTTGGGGAACTTGGTAAAAACTACCGGGTACACTCCAAACAACCCAGGACTTCCTCTTTAGCCACCGACAACTTTTTGTTTTTTTTGGATAGTCTTTTTTTTGTAAACTTGTTGCCAGCAGTAAAAAGTAACGAAACTTGGTACCCTACTCTTATAACGAATCAGAAGTAACCCTTCGCATAGCAGACGGCGACGAAACTGCATTTTCCGAGTTTTTTCATCATTATACCGCTCAACTTCACTTGCATATTTTAGCACTTGTAAAATCTAAGGAAGCTGTTGAAGATATCCTTCAGGAAACTTTTATCAATATCTGGCTACATCGAGATCAATTACCCGGCATTGAAAAAGTTCGGGCATGGGTATTTACCATTGCTTCCAATTTATGTTATAATTTTTTAAAGAAACAAGTACGGGAAGCACAAAAAATACAAAACCTGAGAATAGAACCTGCTGCCACTTCAACTGAAAGTGATGATAAAAATAGGGAGCAAAAAGAAATTCTTTCGGTAATCCAGCAAGCTATTCAGCAACTTCCACCCCAACGAAAACGCATTTGGACACTACACCGTGAGCTTGGCATGAAGCAAGCAGACATAGCATCAGAATTAAATATCTCATTGTCCACCGTAAAAAACACACTTGCCAAATGCCTGGAATTTATCCGCGAGTGTCTTGAAAAAAAAGGGTTCCATCATTTTTCAATACTTATGATTTCTTTTTTTAGATTTTTTTTTCACTCCAATAGTACTTTTTCTCTGCAGGGTTTTCTAAGTAAGTATGCATCCTGTTCAGCTTCGCCATATTATTGAACAATACGCCAATGGGAACATTTCACCA
>JBDHYK010000125.1:0-9345 GCA_039811305.1 Niabella sp. | reverse complement strand
TGAGTTTTCCGTGATAGTGAACCTTTACTGTATCGCCTTTTTTTACTTGTTGCATGGTGCTAATTTTATATGATAATTGTTTTTTGCCGAAAAATTTGGCGCGAAAGATAGGCTATTTGTGGTAAAAACTCCCGGTTTTCTTTGCTCAGAAACCGATTGGTTCGCCCGTTCCATTCGCCTGCTGATGAAAATCCACCCGTTTGCAAAGAAAAACAGACAGACTTTCTGGTAGAAATCTGTAGTACACAAACCGGAACTAAAAAACAATAAAACGTTCTGTCTGCGCCGGATTGCGTTTGATTTGCTGCAACAATAGGCTGCTTGAATCTCTACTGCGTTCCTCCTAACCTGCAATTTATCAAATTGATCTGTTTTCTGTGTGAATTTCGTAGGTGGATTTAGTATCCATATTTCTCCTTCCATAGTTTTTTTAGATGCGTTCTCAGTTCGTTTTCGCGGGCGTTGTTTCCCGGGTTGTAGAAGGGAGTACCCGAAAGTTCATCGGGTAAAAATTCCTGCTCGGCAAAGTTGTTTTCATATTGATGGGCGTATTTGTATCCTTTTCCGTAATTCAGATTTTTCATCAGTGCGGTGGGAGCATTTCGAATGGGGAGGGGTACAGACAAGTCTCCGTGTTTTTGTACGGAGGCCAAAGCTGCTTCAATAGCCAGGTAGGCGGCATTACTTTTAGCCGAAGAAGCCAGGTAGGTGGCACATTGCGCTAAAATAATTCTTGCTTCCGGATAGCCTATTTTGTTCACCGCGTCAAAGCTGGCATTTGCCAGTAGTAGGGCATTGGGGTTTGCGTTACCGATGTCTTCACTGGCAAAAATCACCATTCGGCGGGCTATAAATTTTACATCCTCACCCCCGGCTATCATTCTGGCCAGCCAATACACGGCCGCATTAGGGTCGCTACCCCGCATGCTTTTGATGAAGGCAGAAATAATATCATAGTGTTGTTCGCCGTTTTTATCATACAGTGCCGCTCTTTGTTGAGACGCTTGTAGAACGGCATTATCCGTTATCAAAATTTCTTGCGCACCCGCTTCTGCATGGGAGAGGGTTGTTACCACAAACTCCAACAGGTTCAATAATTTTCGGGCATCCCCTCCGCTCAGGCGGATCAGCGCCTCCGTTTCCTGTAGCAGAATATTTTTTTTGGAAAGAAGCGCGTCTTTTTTTATTGCCGAATGCAGTAAACCTGTTAAATCCTTTTCTGATAATGCCTTGAGCACAAAAACCTGGCAGCGGCTTAAAAGGGCACTATTTACTTCAAAAGAAGGGTTTTCTGTGGTGGCACCGATTAAGGTAATGATGCCTTTTTCCACAGCGTGGAGCAACGCATCCTGCTGGCTTTTGTTGAACCTGTGAATTTCATCAATAAAGAGGATGCAGTTCTTACTGTGTTTCGCTTTCGCAATAACCTCCCGCACCTCTTTTACCCCGGCACTCACAGCGCTGAGTGTAAAAAAAGGAACAGCCAACTGGTGTACAATTATATGAGCTAATGTGGTTTTACCCGTTCCCGGAGGCCCCCATAAAAGGATGGAGCTGAGGTTTCCCTTTTCAATTGCGCTTCGCAGTGCGCTCCCCTTGCCTACAAGGTGGTGCTGACCTGCTAATTCATCCAAAGTCTGTGGCCTAATTCGTTCAGCAAGCGGGGTCATTTCATTTGTAGGGTAAATTTATTTTACATGGATGTTTAAAAATGCGATGGCCTGATCAAATGCATTGGTGTAAATGGAAATATCACTGAATCCATGACCTTCGTGCGGGTACATTACTAATTTTTCAGGCACATTGGCGGCTTTCAGCTTTTGGTGCAGATTGGTTGCCTGATAAGCGGGTACTAAAAGGTCATCGGTACCCTGAAAGGTGATGGTGGGTGGGCTTTGTGCATTAATATAGGTGATGGGACTACTTACCGTAGCGGTGTTGTTGAACAACATTTCCAAAAGGTTCACCGGGGGCGAATCGGGCCCGGGGTTCGTCATCATTGAGTTTAAATCGGAGGGGCCGTAAAAGTTTACGATCGCTTTAGGTTTAATTTTTATATTATTTTTATACCCCTGAAGCAAGGCTAAATGGCCGCCTGCACTCTCGCCGATATACACCCATTTGTCTGAAATTGCAAATTTATTCCGATTGTCAAGTACGGTTAAAATGGCTTTATTGATGTCGAGCTCCTGGGTGGGAAACCAATTGCCGTCCATTGCTGCCAGCCGGTAGTTGATGTTCACAATGGCCCAATCGGGGAGCCTCTGTTTCAGCGTATCAACAATCGGTTGGTATTCCGATTTGTCGCCCATAAACCAAGCTCCTTCATGCATTAGAAAAAGTACCTTAGTGGTAGCTGTTGTTCTTTTAGCAGGCAAATAAATGTCCATCTTCTGCGCCGCATCATATCCATATTCTACGTCCATAAAAGTTTCTGCAGGCAGGTTCAAATCTACAGGTGGAGTAGTATCGGGTGGAGTGTTTTCTTTTACACAGGATACAAAAAATGTGAACAACATGACGGAAGCCACCAACAAATAGGATCGCATATACCAGAATTTGGGTAAAGCTAATAAGAAAATTCTATTAACACCGGAATTTAACATCTCTGTATTTTTAAATTTTAACCCCATCAGTTGCTACCTGGTTTAAAGAACAGATACCAGCCTGATTCAGTCTTTTTCAGTTCTTAGGATGGGCGCCTCTTTTTTACTTCACATAAACGTTTAAAAAAGCGGTAACCGAGTCAAAGGACTTGCTGTAGGTGGGCATCGTAAATCCGTGGCCCTCATCTTTATAAATTATCAGTTTTTCGGCAACATTAAAGGATGTCAATTTTTCATGTAACTTCTGTTGCTGAATTACCGGCACCGTGTTGTCGCTAATTCCCTGGAGGGTGATGGTGGGCGGCGTTTGGGCATTGATATAATTAATAGGACTGCTTTCGACTGCCAGGCCGTTCAGCAGTGTTTTTAGCCCCGATTTGATCCAAAAATCGGTTTCATCATTGTACATGCGTTCCATATCGGAAGGCCCAAAAAAATTAACCACGGCTTTAGGCTTTATCAGCGAATTGTTTTTATAGGCCTGAAGCATTGCCAACTGACCGCCTGCACTGGCGCCAACATAAACCCACTTATCTGAAATAAAATAATTCGCTCTGTTGTTGAAAACAAAATTAATAGCGCTGTTAATATCGTTTTCCTGGGTTGGAAAATTGTTTTTTAGCCCATAATTTGAAAGCCGGTAGTTAAGATTAAAGATCGCCCAATCGGGAAACCTGTTTTTCAGCGTATCAACGAAAGGAGCGTGAAGGGTATCGTTTTTATCCCCTTCGGCCCAACTGCCTCCATGGATCATAAATATTACTTTGGTAGTTTCCACAGAGCGGTTGGCAGGCAGGTACACATCCATTTTTTGTTTATTGTCCTTCCCATAACTAACGTTTAATTGTGTTTGTGCCAAAACTGGGTTCCCAACCTCCGGAGGTTTTACGACACCGCTTTTGGTACAGGAAGCCAAAACAATAAAAAGGATCAGGGTGCTTCCCCGTAAGTAATTGCGCATAGAAAAAATTTGGATAAAACTACAAAAAAATGCCAACAAACATTTGTAAAATATTTCGGGAACATGAATCTGTGTTTCGCTTTTGGCAAGATAGGAGTAGGAGATTGCCGGGTTTGTCCCTTCTTTAGGGGTATAATTTTATAAATTAGTAAAAAACAAGAGTTTGCAGGATATTTGCCGTTCAGTTTGTTTTTAATCGAAATGGGCATGGAGCAACAACAGTTTAATTGCAGGAAAGCAACAGCGCAAGATGTGGGCAGAATTTGGGAAATTTTGCAGCAAGCCATCGAAAGAAGGCGATTGGAGGGCTCGCAGCAATGGCAAGACGGCTATCCGAACCCCAATACCCTTGCTGCCGACCTTGACCAGGGAGTAGGTTTTGTGGCAGAAGCACAGGGGGTAATTCTGGCGTATTTTGCCGTAATCGAAAATCACGAGCCTGCTTACGATGCCATTGATGGCAATTGGCTTACCGATGGAACCTTTATTGTACTACATCGCGTGGCCGTAGCCGAGGAGTATCTTGGGAAAGGGTATGCAGAAAAAATACTGAACCATGTGGAAGTACTTGCGCAACAAAGAGGCATCGCCAGCATCCGGGCCGATACCAATTTTGACAATCCGGCCATGCTGCATCTTTTCGAAAAATTAGGCTATACCTATTGCGGAGAAGTCTATTTCCGGGGGGCGCCACGGATGGCCTACGAAAAACCAGTGGTATAACCTGCGGTTGCACTTGATTATATAATTGAACCCTCAGAAGCCGGAAGGCCTAATTGTTCATCTTTTTAGAAATTTTCCGAATCGCATGTTCAATGGCATGTTCGGGTTCTATAATATTGTGCTCGCCCCAAAACTCTTTGTCAAAAAAGGCGCTTACCTCGTTGTTCAGGATCATGGTGGGCTTAAATCGTTCCGAATTGGGAATTTTGGCTATAGCGCCCTGTTTGCGCTCGGTGATGGCCATTTCGGAAGATATGGTATAATTATTTTTAAAGAGCTTTCTTTTCCAGTCGCTTTTAAACTTCAGATCCACACGCATATAATTTAAAAAATACTTTCCTTCCTGCGATTTAAAAGTTACTAAATAATTGGTTTCAGTGGGTACAAATACGGTGCCTGCTGGTTTTCGCTTTATAAACTGAGAGGCCGCCAGTTTGGGATTGCTCAGGTCGAGATGAAACTCTACGCGGGTAATGGCATAATTATTTTTTTGTATGTAGATATTGCCGTAGTACAAAGGATAGTCCAATTTTTTTGCCGGTCGAAATTCAATAACAAAATTCGGAGCATCATCCACCTGAACGGTTTGCTGATAGCTGAAACTGTAATTGTCAATACTCAGGAGATCTACGCCCACGGTTGGGTTTTTTGCCACATCAATCCAAAGTAACACGCTGGGCCCCCCTTGCAGCATTACGTTCAGGGTATCGGCTTTTTTCACGTTCTGTCCCTTTCTGCCTTTCAGAATACGTACCTCATCGTTCATCGGGTTGGTATAGGGTTCTTTATACACGTCCACCACGGCTTCACTTACTGAAATATATTCCCGCCGCTGGCGGATACTTTCGCGGTAAAAACCCATCATTTTATTAGGTATGCCACTGTAGTTTTTCTGTATCTGCTCAAAGGCTTTCATTACAATATTACGGGCATCGGTGGGGCTTACCATGATTTCGCTGAGCACTACCACCTGTGGATCCAGCAGGATGGTTTTGCCCGGCTGGGTATAGTCTGCCGCAACTACCGATTTTACAACATAACTGATATGCGAAATCTGAAACTCCTTAGTTTTCAGGTTCTGCGGAATTTTTAGCAGAAAACCGCCATCCGAATTGGTAACGGTACCTACCGAGGTGCCCGGTACCGTAATGGCAGCATTGGCCACACGATCGCGAGTTTTGGCATCACGCACAACTCCCGATACTTCAATGATTTCAGATTGGGCAATTATTGTTAAAAAGGCCGTAAGAAGAAATGCCAGGGCGAATATTTTTTTGAAATAGGTTTTCATGCTCTTAGGTTTATTTCTGTTAAGAAAGAAGGAGCAATAGTTTACTCTCCTAAAGCTACAACTTTTTAAAGCGGAAAGCAAAATATTTATGTTAAATTTTTGGAAGTAGGGGAACATTTGTTTCTTGCCATTGGGAGCAGAAACCAGGGCATCGGGTGTTGAGACATTCGATCTAAAAAACGAGGTTTTAGACAGCCGTTAGCAATTATCTCTTATTTTTGACAAACCCCTGCCCGGTAGCAGGCATTGTATCATGGAAATAAATTATTATCCCTTTCAATTAAAGTTCAGGCATCCTTTTACCATTTCAAAAGGAACAAAAACGCACCAGCCTACCCTAATTGTGGAACTCAATCACCGGGGAATTTTAGGATACGGCGAAGCGCCCGCTATTTCGTATTATAATATTACGGTGGATCAAATGATAGCTGATCTGGAATCAAAGAAAGCCATGCTCGAAAAGTTTGCTTTTGTTGAACCAGAGCGATATTGGCATTTTTTGCACCACCTTTTTCCTAAAAACCCGTTTCTGGTTGCAGCTTTAGACATGGCGGGTTGGGATATTTTTGGCAAAATGAGCGGACGACCTCTTTACAAAACGTTTAAGGGGGATATGGAAAAAGCACCCCTTACAGATTACACCATCGGTATTGACACAACAGAAAAAATGGTAGCGAAGCTAAAAGAGAAGCCCTGGCCTCTATATAAAATCAAAGTAGGTACCGAAGATGATATAGCCATCGTAAAAGCACTCCGGAGCGAGACCGATGTTCCTTTTCGAGTAGATGCGAATGCGGGCTGGCCCTTGGAAACCGCCTTGAAAATAATCCCCCTACTGAAGGATTTGGGTGTAACCTTAGTGGAGCAGCCTCTGGCGAAAGACGATTGGGAAGGTATGAAAGTATTGTATCGAGAGTCTCCCCTGCCGATTTTTGCCGATGAATCTTGTGTGGGGGAATTGGACGTAATGCGCTGTAAAGATCATTTTCATGGAATCAATATCAAATTAACAAAGTGCAGTGGCTTATCGCCGGCTTTACAAATGATACAGCAGGCTCGAAGGTTGGATTTGAAAATTATGGTAGGCTCCATGAACGAGAGCACCGTGGGTTCGGCAGCCATAGCGCATCTGCTGCCTTTAATTGATGAAGTGGATATGGACGGCCCCCTTTTATTAGAGGAAGACCTGGCCACCGGCATTGATTTTGATTTTGGCAAAGTGATCCTGAGCGGTGAGGCGGGCCTTGGAATTCAATACACCGGTGTTTTTTCGAAAGAGAATCCACAAAACCATTCAATATAAAAAACGTTTTTGTTTTATGCAATACAAGCAATTGTGTTTTTTTATACTTGGTCTGAGCGCCGGGATCTGTTGCATGGCGCAACAAAAAAATGCAATCTCCACAAATACCCTGCTATGGAAGATTTCGGGAAATGGCCTGAAAACTCCTTCCTACCTGTTTGGTACGGTACATGTGCTTTGCGAAGAGGACGCCCGGCTCAGTAGTCAGGCTAAGAAAATTATTCAGGACGTACACTCCATCTGGTTTGAGGCGGATTTAGACGATGCCCAGGAAGCCCTGGGCGCCATTCAGCAAATGAACATGAAAGAGGGAATTACCCTTAAAAGTCTGCTTAACACCGAAGAGTATGCAAAAGTATCGGCCTATTTTGAAAAATCGGGACAGGCGGCAGTTTTTGATCGGATGCAGAATTTTAAACCCCTGGTGCTTGCTACTCTTATGCAGGTGAAAGGGTTGGGCTGCCAGAACACAACCGCCATGGAAAGGGTGATAATGAGCGAAGCATCAAAATTTGGAAAGGAGATAAAAGGGCTCGAAACCCTGGCTTCCCAGCTTGCTATTTTCGACAGTATTCCCTATGAAGTGCAGGCTAAGCAATTGTTGACTGTGGTGAGCGAGGAGTATGATATTCATAGCGAAACCCTAAAATTAATGCAAGCCTATAAAAAGCAGGATTTACGAACTATTGACTCCATCACCCACGATAAAAAATGGGGGATAAGCGCCTATCAGGACATTTTAATAGATAGAAGAAATGCCGACTGGCTGACGAAAATGGAAGCGTTGATGCCCCAACATCCGTTGCTTTTTGCCGTAGGAGCCGGTCATTTGCCGGGCAGGCAGGGGTTGCTCCGGCTTTTAGGGGAGGCCGGCTATACAGTCAGCCCTTTAGATAACCGAAATTAACACAATTCTTTACCGGCTATAATTAGGTGCTTCCCGGGTTACATCCACATCGTGCGGATGGCTTTCGGTGATACCGGCTACCGATATTTTTACAAACTGCGCTTTTTGCAGTTCTTTTATGTCTTTGGCACCGCAATAACCCATTCCCGCCCGCAGGCCACCAGTGAATTGGTAGATCACTTCTTTCAAAGTGCCTTTGTAGGGTACCCTTCCCTCAATTCCCTCGGGTACAAATTTTTTAATATCATCTTCCGGATCCTGAAAATACCGGTCGCTACTGCCCTGGGCCATGGCGCCTAAGGAGCCCATGCCTCTGTAGGCTTTAAATTTACGCCCTTCGTAAATAATGGTTTCACCAGGGCTTTCTTCGGTGCCTGCAAAAATGCTACCCATCATCACGCTATTAGCGCCTGCGGCTAATGCTTTCACCATATCGCCGGTATAACGAATGCCACCGTCGGCGATGAGGGGTGTCCCCGTTTTTTCTAAGCTCTTTGCTGCTTCCAGCACCGCACTCAGTTGGGGCATGCCCGATCCGGCAACAATACGGGTAGTACAGATAGAACCCGGCCCGATACCCACTTTTACGGCATCGGCGCCGGCAGCGGCTAAGGCGGCAGCACCTTTAGCGGTACCCACATTTCCGGCAATCACATTCAGGTGTTTAAACGATTTTTTTACTTTTTTCAGCGTATCAATTACCCCTTTACTGTGGCCATGAGCACTGTCCAAAACCACTACATCCACACCCACCTGTTGCAAGGCTTCAATTCGATCCAGTACATCGGGTGTAATGCCAATGCCGGCACCCACTAATAATCTCCCAAAAGAATCTTTAATCGCAACAGGGTAGCTGGATACCTGCAAAATATCTCTGTAGGTAATAAGGCCTTTTAATCGCCCCTGTTTGTCCACCACCGGCAATTTCTCAAATTTGTACTGCCTGAGAATGGTTTTTGCTTTTTTCAGGTCGGTACCCTCGGGTGCGGTAACTAAGTTGGTGCTGGTCATTACTTCGCTTACCGGGCGTTTAAAATTTTCTTCAAACCGTAAATCCCGGTTGGTAAGAATGCCTTTCAGCAATCTGTTTTTATCCACAATCGGGATGCCCCCAATTTTGTTTTCCTTCATCAGCCGTAGGGCATCGCCAATGGTAGCATTTTCTGATAGGGTGATGGGATCCAAAATCAGCCCGTTTTCGCTTCGTTTCACCTTTCTCACCTGCTCGGCCTGCCTGTCAATCGTCATATTTTTGTGTAAGATGCCCAATCCGCCTTCGCGGGCAATGGCAGTAGCCAGGGCGGCATCGGTAACGGTATCCATTGCTGCGGAAAGTATGGGGATGTTGAGCGTAATATCTTTGGTAAGTTTGGTACGGATGTCCACTTCACGGGGGAGTACCTGACTATAGGCAGGCATTAACAACACATCATCAAAAGTAAGACCCTCTAAAGGAATTTTTGCAGTTGTAGTAGCTGCGACGGGAGATTTTCTTATTGCCATGTGCAAAATTAGGGGAATCTGGGGAATTATTTTTTCAGTGAAGGGTATTTC
>JBDHYK010000124.1:0-9352 GCA_039811305.1 Niabella sp. | reverse complement strand
CTCGCTGCATGCAATTGCAACGAAGGTTGAAAGGGGTTATAGTGCTCAATGATCTTCAGGTAGGCTTCAAAAGGATCATCAACAATCAATAATGTTTTACCTTCGGGGAAATCGGTTTCTTTATTAATGATGATAAAACTGGCTGCCGACTGAATACATTTTTCATAGTATTTCGGATGATCTACAAATACCAGGTCGCCTTTTTCCACAACATGTATTTCATTGATTCCGGTAGCGGCGGCGCTTGTATTTCCCAGTATCCGGGCTTGCAGCAGGCTTGCAATTTCTTTAACGGGTATTGGTTGTTGAAACCTCATGGCATAAATTTATTCCAAAGTTAGAAAGATGTATCCTTTCGTTTGCAAAATGAGTATAGTTTTTCACATTTCCATCTATCAATGTATAAAACAAAGCTATTTTTTTTCAATCTTTTTCTTAGGCATAATTTACAGTAGCCAACGGAATCTGTACTTCGTTTATTGAAGCAGTGGTTTTAAATGAAATTGTTGAAACCCTTTGTACCAGTGCATTTCAATAGATGTGAGCACTAAAAAGTTGATACAAAAATGATTCCGTTTTGTGCCCACGCAGGAGCATTTATTTTTTAGTTTTATTTGATATGCACATACAATTTTAAAATGTTGATAAATTATCTGTAAAAATATTTTTATGTAGTTAAAATAATAATTAATATTGTGGTGGGAAAAATGATTCCCTTACTTACTAACCCATCATTATAATAATCCCTTCCAAGCCGGAGGGATTTTTACTTGCATTTCCCTGGAATAAATATTTTTGAAATATTCTTAATACGATCACTTATATTTACAAAAAGCAATTATGTTAAAATCCATGACAGGCTTTGGCCGGGCAGAAAAGACCATTGGAGAAAAAACTTTTTTGATAGATATCAAATCTTTAAACGGGAAGCAGTTTGATATGTCTTTACGGTTGCCGGCGGTATTGAAGCCCTATGAGTTTGATATACGAAAGATTGTATCAGAAGGATTGAACAGGGGGAGTGTAGATTGTGTGATTAGCTTGAAAGACACCGGTGATGCCAAGCCGGTAACCATTAATACCGACCTGGCCAAAGCCTATTTCTATTCGCTTCAACAACTTGCCGAAGAATTGAGCATTGAAACCTCTCATGTGCTCAATGCGCTCATAAAAATGCCAGAAGTGATTACCCCCAATAGTGAAACCATTGGCGAGGATGACTGGGGGCAATTAAAAGGGTTAGTAGCAGAAGCCATTGAAGATCTGAACAGCCACCGAAGCAAGGAAGGAGATATTCTGACAGAAGAGCTGCTGGGCAGAATTAATAATATTGAAGAGTTACAAAAGGAAGTTTTGCTTTTGGATCCGCCAAGAAGGGAAAAAATGAGGCTGGGTTTGGTAAAGTTGTTGGAAGAAAAATTGGGGAAAGAAAATTATGATGAAAACCGGTTAGAACAGGAGCTGATCTTTTATATTGAAAAAATTGATATTACCGAGGAACAGGTTCGGTTGAAAAACCATTGTGCTTATTTTAAAGAGGTGCTTCACGAAGCCTCCCACTTAAAAGGGAAAAAATTATCGTTTATCCTGCAGGAAATTGGGCGTGAAATAAACACCACCGGGTCCAAAGCCTACGATTCCAATATTCAAAAACTGGTTGTAATGATGAAAGACGAGCTGGAAAAAGCAAAAGAACAGGTGTTGAACGTTCTTTAATAGGTATTTTATAAATTAAAGGCTCTTGCGCTTCTTTAGCCCCCCGGCATGCACTATATTTGCAGCCCAAAATTGTTTTGAATGAAAGCCTATAATCTTTTAATAAAGTATCGTTTTATCCTTTCGCTGATCCTCTTGGCAATTGGTGTGTATGTAAATTTTGCTGCGGGTTTCTGGCCTGCCTTCACCTTGTATCTGATAAGCGCTGTGTTGCTCTTCAGCCATTTCTTTTTTGGCCCCCTACGGCTGATACAGGAGTATATGGAAGAAGGCGACTTAGAGGGTGCCGAAAAGATATTAAACTCCATCCGTTTTCCTAATTTATTGTACAAGCCCATCCGCTCAGTTTATTACACCCTCAAAGGAAATATTGCCATGACGAAGCAGGATTTTGACAGCGCTGAGGTAATGATGAAAAAAGGCCTGGATTTGGGTATGCCCGTGAAAGAAGCGGAAGGCGCCAGTTTGCTTCAGATGGGAATTCTGTCTATGCAGAAAGGCAATAATAAACAAGCCGAGAGTTATATCAGGCAGGCGCTGAGAAAAGGGTTACCCGATAAAGAAAATGAGGCGGCTGCCCACCTGCAAATGTGTAGTATTATGATGAACAAGCGCGAGTTTAGGGCGGCTAAAGACTTTTTCAGAAAAGCCAAGGCCTGCAAGCCCTCCACTCCGGAAATTGTGAGTCAGATCAAACAAATTGAAAAATATATTTCAAGAATGCCGGGATAGAGGCTTATTTCAGCTCAAACTCCGTAGTCCAGTCGGCTTTTACATTCAGTTTTCTGTCAAGAGGCACAATGAGTTCGGGCTGGGTACGTTTTCCAAAAAAATCACCCGGATCCCACTTGTTATTTTTGTTGGTGTCGTATAAAATTTGCAGATCATAATCGCCGGGGGGATAAAATTTCAATTCAAACTCTTGTTGTCTGATGGGGTAGGCGTTTTTTACAGCACCTCCCACCACGATTTGTAAAACCGGATTTCTTGTAAAATCCAATTTCAGAAAAGAGATTTTTACCTGTCCATATTCTTTTAGCTCTTTTGCCGCAAACGATAGGGTATCGGTTTTAAGCAGTTCTCTGTTAATACTATCTGATGCAAAATCTTTTTGCAGAATCAGATGATATTTTGTCCCTTCACTCCAGGGTAAATTTAATGTAATCTGCGTGCGTGTACTGTCGAGTGTAATTTTAGTTCCGGCAACTTTTTTGTAGGTGCTGTCTTGAGTGAGCACCATCTTACTGGTATCGAAATTTTTTAATGCCGATTCAAAATTCATGGTAAACGGCTGCAGAAGATCCTGTTTTGTTTCTGCCAGGTTGGTGGTGAACTTTAAGCGTTTTTCTTTTTTGTCTAACTCAGAAGTGGAAAGAATTTTTGTCTCAGTAGGTTCTTCAGTATTATAGGCGTATAGCCGTACAGGCTCGGGGGGTATTGCAGAAATAACAACTGGCGAATCGGCAAAGGCAAACAATTGTTTTGGGCTGGTATATAAATACGTACCCCCTTCATCTTTAAGAGCATAGAGTTTATACTTTCCCGGGGACAAATACCGAAACAAAAAAGTTCCCGAACTGTCTAACCGCGCAATATATTTTGGTTTCTGTTTTACTACGGCACTATCGCTCATTGTGGGTTGCAGCATGGCTACCAGTGTAGAATCGGGCTTACCCGACTGTGCAAGCCTCACATTGCCACTAAGTTGCATAGAATCTATAATATCGCCGGTTGATACTACGTACAGTAGGTCTTTCACTTTGTTTCCTTCGTTAATGTCTTTTACGGCATCTGTGAAGTTGAACACGTAAGTCGTATTCGGTTGCAGGGTATCTTTCAGTTTCAGGGTTACTGTTTTGAGTTTTCTTTGAACCTCGGGAAAGGATTTTGGAACCGGTGAAATGAGCAGGTTTTTATAGGTATCTTCCAATTCAACATATTCATTGAAGGTGAATACAATCTTTTTATCTTTGAAGTAAAGGGTTTTATTAGCAGGATGCACCTGTACTACCGTTGGTGGAATACTATCTCTTGGGCCTCCAATCGGCGGAACAATATTGGCGCAGCCCGATCCGCTGAATACAACGGCACCTACAACAACGCCAATAGCCAGCAGTACTAAAATTTGTTTCATATAGCTGCAAACTTAAATGCTTTTCGGGAAAATCAGAAGCTTGAAGAATGGATTAAAATTAACTTAACAGTTTCTGCAGCCCTTCTACTTTAGCTGCCGCCATTGGCTGCTTCGTCTATCAACCAGGTGATGGTGCCTTTTCTAAGCTGTAACCCTTCTACAGGGAAAGGATTTTTTTGCTGTCGGGTAGAAAAAACTCTTTTTATAACAGGTGCTTTATTACTTCCTGCCACTAACAGCAACAGGTCTTTACTTCGGTTGATAAGAGGGTAGGTGCAACTAATGCGCCAGCTTTGTTTGCCTTCTACCCAAACCTCCTTTACTAATTTTTTGTTTTCTGTCAAGATAGAGGTGCCGGGGAAAAGCGAGGCTGTGTGGCCATCATCGCCCATACCCAACAGCATCAGATCAAAAGACGGGGATCGCCCTAACGCGGCTTTGATTCGTTTTTCGTATTCCAGTGCGCAGTCTTGTGGCCGCCCTCGTGTAGGTATAGGAAATATATTTTTCTTCGGAATTTTTATTTTTTCTAACAAGGTTTCTTTCACCATCCGATAATTACTGTCGGGGTGCGAATGGGGTACCAGGCGCTCGTCTCCCCAAAACAATAAAACTTTTTTCCAGTCAATATTTCGGCTAAAACCAGGGGTACTTAGTAGTTCGTACAATCGCTTGGGAGTACTCCCACCCGAAAGTGCTACAGAAAACACTCCCTGGTTGGCGATGCTTTTGTTACAGGCTGTAAGAAAGCGGTGTGCCGCGGCCAGGCTCAATACTTCCAGATCGTCCCAAACTAATTTTATGGTCTTATTATTTCCTTTTTTCCGGATCATTGCAAATTGATATTTTTTCTTTTGGTAAAGATACCCAGCAAAACCCTGATTTCTGAATGAGCTTATCGGCCTCTTTTGGCCCCCAGCTACCGGCAGGGTATTTTAACAACCCCGTATTGGATTGATTCCAACGGTTTAAAACAGGCATTACAATTTTCCAGGCGGCTTCTACCTGGTCGGCTCTCATAAATTGTGTGGCATCGCCTTCCAGAACGTCTAAAAGCAGGGTTTCATACGCTTCGGGTGAAGGTTCGGAAAAAGAATTACGATAGGTGAAGTCCATTTCTACTGGCTTCAACCGCATGCTCATCCCGGGTTTTTTGGCTTCGAACAATAAAATAATTTCCTGTTGGGGTTGTATGCTAATGATTAAGCGGTTGGGCGTAATATCATCTGTAAATATCTTATGAGGTGAATCTTTGAACTGTATTACAATAAGAGAGGATTGCTCCGTCAGGCATTTTCCGGTTCTGAGAAAGAAGGGCACATCCCTCCAGCGGGTATTATCAATAAAGAGTTTAGCGGCTACATAAGACTCGGTATAGGATTTTCGAGCTACATTGGTTTCATCTTTATACGCTTTTTGCTTTTCGCCGTTAATGGTTCCCGCAGCGTATTGGCCGCGAAGCACATCGGAGCTTATTTTCGCCGGTGTTAATGTTCTTACGCTATTGAGTACTTTCACTTTTTCGTCCCGCACATATTCGGCTTCATAGCGTGCCGGACATTCCATAGCAACAATTGCAAGAATTTGCATCAGGTGATTTTGTAGCATATCCCTCAGGGCGCCACTTTTGTCGTAGTAGCTGCCGCGGGTGCCCACACCTACCTGTTCTGCTACGGTAATTTGTATGTGGTCAATATAGTTTCGGTTCCAAAGAGGTTCAAATATATAATTAGCGAAACGAAACGCCATAATATTTTGTACCACTTCCTTGCCTAAATAATGGTCAATACGATAAATTTGTTTTTCGCTGAAAGCCGAGGTCAACAGTTTATTCAGGGCTTTGGCGGATGCCAGATCGGTGCCGAAAGGTTTTTCTACCACCACCCGGTCTTTTGCAACATCGGCAGCCATTTTATTTTTAGCAAGCCCTTTTGAAATGATCTCGATGAATTGAGGGGCAACAGCATAGTAAAATAATCGGATGCCCCGAACACCCCAGGCTGCATCATTGGCTTCTAAAGCTTGTTGAAGCCGGGGAAAGGTATCCGGTACTTTAAAATCTCCCTGAAAATAGTCTAATTTATTTTTAAACGCTTTCCATTGTTTTTGATTGATTTTTCCACTGCGCGAAAACGTATTAATTCCCTCTAACATGTGCTTGTCGTAGGCTTCATCAGACATGCCATGGTAGTCCATTGCAAAAATTGTGAACTGATCCGGCATGTACCCATTGATATACAGGTTAAAAAATGCGGGAATCAATTTGCGCCAGGAAAGATCGCCAAAGCCTCCAAAAATGACAATATTGGCAGGGATATTTTTAAGATTCATAGAGCGAAACGATGTTTAAAAAATAAAATTTGTTTTGTTTCAAACCCTGAAAGGTAAAATGTTATTTTTGAACTTCAAAAATGTGCGTGTTGTATGCACAGATTGTCAACCTTTAGTAGCCTTGGCAGGATCCCATTGGGTGTGAAAGGTGCCCTCTTTATCCAATCGCTCGTAAGTGTGCGCACCAAAATAGTCCCGTTGCGCCTGTATGAGGTTGGCTGGCAACCGCTCACTGGTAAAAGCATCTAAATAATTTAATGAAGCCGCGAGAGCCGGGGTTGCCACCCCATTCGACATGCTCGTACTAATAACTGCGGTTACACTTTCTCGTTTTTGTTGAAGAACCGGAACAAAGATTTTCGAGGCCAGAATGCTTTCAAGTTCGGGTTCAGCATCCTGCGCCAGATACAAATCGCTTAAAAGAGCCGACCGTATGATGCAACCTGCCCTCCAAACTTGTAAAACTGTTTTTATGTCAATATCGTACCCAAAAGCAGCAGAAGCTGTTTTTATTAAATTCATCCCCTGGGTATAGGCCAGCACAAAGCCAAAGTACAAAGCATTTTTACAAGAAACTTCCAGTAGTTCGTTTGGTTTTTGAGGGTTTGGTTTTCTGTAGAAATACAATTTTGAAAACCGGGTTCTCGCCTCTTTCAATGACGATAAATAGCGCATAAACACAGCAGTATCTATAACGGGTACCGGTACATTTAGTTCCAGTGCGCTTTGTGAAGTCCACAGCCCTGTACCTTTTTGTTTGGCCTTATCCAGTATCATATCCACCAGGTCGTTCTGGCTTAGCTCATCCTTTTGTTTAAATATTTGTGAAGTAATCCCAATCAGATAGGATTGAAGTTCGTTCTGATCCCACTGTTCGAACAATGCTTGCAACTGCGCATTGGAATAGCCCCTCGTTTTTAGTAGTGCATACACTTCGCTTATCAACTGCATCATAGCATATTCAATACCATTATGCACCATTTTTACGTAATGGCCGGCCGCACTGTTCCCCATATAGGCTACACAAGGTGCTCCATCAGATGCTTTGGCTGCGGCGGCTTCCAATATATTTTTTACCATCTTATAGCTTTCAGGGTTGCCACCTGGCATCATGCTGGGGCCAAAACGGGCACCGGCTTCGCCGCCGCTAACGCCCATGCCGATGAAATGAATCCCTTGTGCCTGCAAAGCCTGATACCTCCGTTCGGTATCGGTATAATGGGAATTGCCTCCGTCTATGAGGATGGCTCCTTTGGTTAAAACGGGGAGCAACTCGTTGATGACGGAATCTACAATTTTTCCGGCCGGAACCAAAAGCATAAAAATACCCGGGGGCCTAACTTTAGCAACCAAATCTGTTAGGGAACCTGCTACAGAAACTGAAGTGGAACTTCCCTCTGAAAGAAAGCGGTTTCGCTGATTTTCATCGGGGTCAAAACCACAAACTGAAAAACCCTTATCCTTTACGTTCAATGCAAAATTTCGGCCCATAGTACCGAGCCCAATCATTCCAAAATCTGATGTCATGGTTTGTGTTGATTTTAAATTAATGCTATTAGGGTAACAAGTAATCCGTCATTTGGTTTTATGATATTTGCAAAAAGCCTTAAAACCTGAAGATCTTTTGATAACCTGTAAACACAAAGGGTAAGATTTTTTTTGAGGGAACTTCTATTGTTTCGTTTTGATTACTACTTTAAGAAAACCTTAAAATAAAGAACTTTAGCTGCAATTTTAGCCTAATAGTACTGTTTTACGATGTATTTCGTTACTTTCACGTTTGAAAAGACATTTTAGGAATAGAATTTTATTAAAGAATAGATTAGAATAGTTATAGTAATGTCAGATTTGAAGACCTTTTGGCCTTGGATATTTATTTTTGTGCTTTTCTATGGTTGCACACCCTCGCAGCCCACTAAAACAAATGTGCTGAACCCGGCGGGCACTACACCCTCGGGCACGGAAGAAGGCAGACGGATGTCTGCAGGTGAAATGCGAGATTTTCATAAAAATAAACCACAAGCCAAGCCTCCCGCTACTCCTAAGAAATCAACGGTTCGCGAAACACCCAAACCCGTGGTAAAAGAACCTAATCCCACCCCTGTAGTGGAAAAAGCAAAAGAAACGGATCGGAGTGGCGAAGCGGAAAACACAGTGGTCTCTTCATCTTTGGCCCCCCGATCTCCCCAGTTCTACAAGTTTATCACCGACAGTATTCAGAAAACTTCTGCAAAAACGATCTACTATCAGGTGGCCGACTCGATGATGCGGATGATGACGCAACTGCCTACTAATGGCAAAAATCCTGCTGTCAACGCATCGGACTGGTACACTACGGTTAATTTTAGCATTCGTAAACCCAATTATGTTATACTGCACCATACCGCACAAAATAGTGCAGAACAAACGCTTTTCACGTTTTCGATTCAGCGTACCGGCGTTAGTGCCCATTATGTTGTAGGGCGCAACGGTGTGATCTATCAAATGCTGAACGATTACATGAAGGCCTGGCATGCCGGATCGGGTAAATGGGGCAGCATTACAGATATCAATTCCTGTAGCCTGGGCATTGAAATAGACAACAATGGCAGCGAACCCTTTTCAGACGAGCAAATTAACGCGCTTATAAAATTATTAGCCTATTTGAAAAAAGAGCATGGCATTCCTCAGGAAAATTTTATTGGGCATTCCGATATTGCGCCTACTCGAAAAAACGATCCAAGCAAGTATTTCCCCTGGAAAAAACTGGCAGATGCAGGGTTCGGTTATTGGTACGATACCTTCAACCTGAAAGAACCCCCAGCCGATTTTAACGTACTAATGGCTTTAAGGGTGATTGGTTATGATGTTAAAAATGCCGGAGCAGCCATAAAGGCCTTCAAACTGCATTTCATCCAAAACGATGTATCAACCACCCTTACAGATTACGACAAAAAGGTATTATACAATTTGTATCTGAAATACTTATAGAGCGATAGGAAATAGGGTGTATCGTCTAGGATTGTTTTCTGAGTACGCTATTTACTCCAGAAACGCTTTCTCAAGAACCAGGGGCTCCAGGTACCTGTCTTTCTGGTACACCCGCATATTTCCACCGGATATTTCGTCAATCAAAATCACATTTCCCTGAACATCTCTTCCAAATTCCAGCTTGATATCATACAAGTCTAA
>JBDHYK010000123.1:0-9517 GCA_039811305.1 Niabella sp. | reverse complement strand
ATGTTATGACAAATAGACTGGAAATAAAAGTATGTGGTATCACCCAGCTTGCACAGGTACACCAGCTATGCGATTTGGGAGTGCACTACGCAGGTTTCATTTTTTACAAACCATCGCCCCGATATGTTAAAGGCCACATAAAGGCGGAAGATTTGAAAGCCGTTAGGGGGATCAAAAAAGTGGGTGTTTTTGTGAACGAACCACCGGAGAAGATTTTCCAAACCATTGAAGCTTTTGGTTTGGAACTGATTCAATTGCATGGCGAAGAATCTCCAGAATTTTGCGCCGCTCTTTCAACAAAAATCCCCGTAATTAAAGCCTTTGGCGTGGATGAAACAACCGACCTAAAGAAACTACTTACCCCTTACCGGCATGTAACAAACCAATTCCTGATTGACACCAAAGTAAAAGAATACGGAGGCAGCGGACGAAAGTTCAATTGGGAGCTTTTGCAGGGCATTTCCCATGAAAAGCCTGTAATTTTGAGCGGAGGCATTTCACCAAATGATGCGCAATTGATTCTTGATTTTGTTGTCAACAACCCCTCTATTCCCATTCACACGATTGATATTAACAGCAGGTTTGAAACCCAGCCTGGCATTAAAAACATGTCCCTGGTACAAGATTTTATGCAAGATCTCTCTGTATGACCGCCTTGGGTCTGTTAAAATAAACAGGCAGTTGCTTTTTTAAACAACCGCCTGTTTATATTGTAACGATTCGTTATTAGAATCTGAGGCTGCCTGGTTCCTATAGGGATAGTATCTACCTCTCTACAAACAAGCAGCACTTCGGCTTTAAAAAATATTATACGCAAAGGATACATAATAAACCGCCCCAATATTTGGATTGGCGATACCTGTGGAGTAATATTTATTAGTAACATTGGTACCTCCCACACGAATAGCGGAATGTGCTTTAAGCAATTTATAACTAATTTGAGCATCCATCACAGCCGAAGCGGGCACAATACCCTCACCTCCACTGCCTGCTACAACATAATAATATCCAGGTTTGTAGCGTAATGTAGTATTAAACGACCACACTTGTTTTTTGCCAAAACCCGAATTCCCCAAATCGAAATTGATATGGTAGTTGGGCGCATTAAAATTGTTGATTTGCGTATTATTCTTATTATTGATATGATCGGAATAGAAATTGGTTTTGAACCGGAAATTACGCAAGAAGTCAATACTGATACTTGCTGCATAGCCATAGGTTTCCACCCCTTTTTCCCCGTTAAAAGTAATATTATAAACGATGTGTTTGCTTTGATCCTTGAAGGCTTTTACATCATTTGTTCCCGGCGTATTCACAACCCATGCATAACCGATGAAATTTTTCCAGGTGGCATAGTACCCCAATACGTCTATCATAATGAATTTTTTAATTACAGCCGCGTAACCCAATTCAAATGCATTTACCGATTGTGGTTTGATCCCATCGTAGGAAAATTTTTTAAGCACGGAAGCATCGTTGGTTTGCTGGTATTTGCGTACACTCTCAAGCGTGTAGGGGGGATACTGATCAAAGTGATACACGGTATTCAGCAAATAGTTAGAACCACCAGAAGAATAGCTGTTATACCCGTTCAGCGTATTCTGTAACGCCTGAATATTACTCGGATAACTGTAGGCATTCTGGTAAGAAAAACGGAAGTAATTGTTTTGATTCAGTTCAAAAACAGAGGATAACCTTGAAGTAACTCTGGGATCCGAAAACAGAGAGTTTTTGTCTAAACGAAACGATGCACTGAGGTTTAATTTCTCCTGTATTAGTTTTTTAGATGCCTGCACATAAGCACTCCATTCATTTACATTGATCGGTTTATTGTTATCGGGGAATAGGGTGTTTTTACTGTTCAACCGGTACATTCTATAATTTACCCCCGCAATAAGATTCATAAATTTAAGGGCTTCGGAAAAATTATACTGAGCTTCAGCGTTGTACAGTTTTGATCGGTCTAAAAACAAAGTACCTCCATCGGAAATAGGCCGGTTCGCAATACTGTCTTTCAGACGGTTAAAATAAGCACTTCCCTGAAGCGGCATACCCGCATCTGCAAATAAGCGGGCGGCATTATTGGCATCCTGAAGGCTGGCACCACCTGCCAACTGCGTCAAAAGACCCATTGTATATTGTGGGTACCAACCATCACCTGTACTTTCATCATAACTGGGTTTCCAGGCTTCATTAAGATACTGCGCTGTAGGTCCTGCCAAAAGCGTTCGTCCGGAATTTTCTGTCGTCGTATAAGTTCGCAGGAACCATTTATCGCTTTTCAGTTCCAAACGGTACTGACCCACCTTAAACCCATTGATCTGATAACGAGTATCATTGGTGTAAACAATATTGCCCGTGCCGAAGGTTCCTGAGCCGATCAACTCCAAAGTGGGTTTGATTTTATACCGAACCTCTGCATTACTTTTAAGCATATAGGCCCTGTTATCCAAATAACCATATTCGGGATATCCGGTGCGTGCCACATAATAAGAGGAATGAGCCTGAAGAAAAGGTTCAATCAAGGGCGCTAGAGAAGGGTCTCCTGCCAATGCTCCCTGCATAAATGGAATAATATCCACAGAAGTGGCTCCACCATAAAAATTTACCCCATTATAATCCGGATTGGTAAACCGATTGCCCGGTCCATATTTATTAGAAGAATCTGTGGCTACCCAATCATTCCCCTGTGTATATTGCACATTGAGCTTATAGGCAACACGTTCGCTAAGTTTTTGAGCCCACCTTGCATTCCAGTCATAGTAGGGCGAAGGTTTTACGGGATCTCCGTATTTTTTCCCATTGATGTGATTTATCCCCTGGGTGATCAAAACACTAAGCCCCTGGTATTTAAACGGATTTTTACTGGTAGTAATCATGGTTCCGTTCAGCCCTCTTGACCCTTATAAAGCCGATGAGGCGCCACTAAGTAATTCAACATTATCCACATCCAATTGAATGGGGCTAATCACGGAGCCAAGGGGGAAATTAAGCCCCGGTGCCTGGTTATCCATTCCGTCCACAATTTGTGTAAAATTGGTATTCCCACTGGTATTAAACCCACGAGTAGTAACACTGGTAAAGCCCATACTGGAGACCGTTACATCCACACCCCGCAGCCCCTGAACTGCATCGAAATAATTGATTTGCGGCGAATTCAATATATCCCGCCTGCTCATCTGTTCAATAGTAACCGGAGCTGTGAGTTTGCGCTGGGCCATACGGCTGGCATTTACCACCACCTCTTCGCCTAAGGTAGAGCGAGGTGTAAGCAATACCTCGGACAGAGTTGTGGTTTGGCTCACAACCACTTCTTTTGTTTCATAGCCGGTAGAAGAAACGATCAGAGTTATAGGCAATTTCCCTTTCAAATTGAGACTGAAGCGTCCCCGATCGTCCGTATAAGTACCCAGCACGGAGTTCTTTATCATTACAGATACCGCCGGCAGGGTTTGGTCGGTTTCGCTATTTTTTACAACACCCTGCACCGTTTGGCTTTGAGCATACATAGGGCTGATCAGCCAGGTTAGAATGACTAACATTGCAAGCAATCTCTTTTTTATCGTTTTTAGTTTAGTCTTTTTTTAAGAAGATAAAGATAAGGGATTGCGATGCAATAGCAGGGCAAAATAAAAAAAAATATTTCTTTACTATTTTTAGCAGCAACCAGAAGGAAATATCATCCAAACCAGTATCTTTATCGGGTTGGATCTGCCTGAATACCCACTACAGGTTTGACGGATTTCACGGGGAGCATCTTGCCAGTTGAAAGAAAAATATTTTTTTAACCTGCTCAGACGTTTTCGTTTCGTTGTATCCAGGATGTTGATACATTGAAAGACAGAGGTTCTAATAGTTTACATATAATAAAAAACATACTCTATGCGAGGATTCAGTTTATTTTTTGTTGGAATTCTTTTCTTAGCAGCCTGTACAAAAGAGGGACCGGTTGGTCCACAGGGGCTACAGGGGCCAACCGGCGCCGTGGGTGCTCAGGGGGCGATTGGCCCACAGGGGCCACAGGGAACTCAGGGAGTTACCGGAGCCACCGGCCCCACGGGTGCTCAGGGCGTTACAGGCGTGCAAGGGCCACAGGGGCCACAGGGTGTGCCCGGGCCAACTGGTGTAACCGGCCCCCAGGGACCCACCGGCCCACAGGGCCCGTCTGGTGCTGAAATTATTTCAAAAACATTTACATTAGGCACCCCAAACTGGGCCTTTTTTGCAACCTCTAACGGTTATAACAACACCTACCAGTCCGTGCAGGCCTGGCCGGAGTTAACACCGGAATATTACGACAAAGGCCTTATTGTTTTTTATTGCTCCAGTTTCAATTTAAAGGGATCGCAGATTACAACCTATTCGCAATTGCCTTTTACCTACATGCCCCCAGCAGACAACAGTTATTCTCGTATGTTTACAACATCTTTAACCACTGTAGGGCAGGTTGTTTTCATTTGTTACGATTCGGACAATACACCCGTAAATCCGGGTAATACGGTATTTAAAGGGGTAGCATTAAAAAACTTCTCGACTTTAGGATCCGCAAAAATAGAATCCATCATAAAGGACAAATTAAGATAATCGAAATCTATTGACCTGCCCCTGCATTTCTAAAAGCTTTCTTCAAAGAACAGCCGACGAAGAGGGTGTAGCAAAATCCATTTTATGCAACGATTGATTGCGTTTTTTTTATTTTTTATTTTCACCAGCGTGGTAATGCATTCACAAACCGGTATTTGTGGTTTTGATGTGGTAACGAATCAGTTAAAAAAAGATCCCCGTTATAGCAAGCGATTGGAGGCGTCCGAAAAGATGATCCGACAAAAAGTTGCACTTATCAACCGGCAAAAGGATCTGTTTAAAAACATGAACGTTCTTATGGGACCGGTATTTGAGATTCCTGTTGTAGTACATATCATCTACAAAAGTGGAGATGCTGCTCCCGGGTCTGCTTCCAATCCTACAAATGCACAGGTTCAAGCGGCTATTGATGTACTCAACCAATCTTTTGCAGCAGCGCCGGGATCCTTAAATGTTGGCGCGCCCACGCCCATCCGGTTTGCCCTGGCAAAAAGAACACCAGATTGTAACAGCACTTCAGGTATTATTAGAATCAATGGAAGTACTGTTCCCGGTTATAATACTTATGGTGTATCCATGCCCGGAACGGATGCCCCAGGAGCTAATGAAGACACAGTTAAGAGCCTCAGTAACTGGCCAAGTAATGCGTATTATAATATCTGGGTGGTATGGAAAATAAATGGAAGCGCAACTCCAGGCATGTTTTATACCGCTTATACCTATCTGCCCATTGCAGAGGGTGGAGAGATTTTTCGCTTTCAGGATGAAGGGACAGTAATTATGGGGTCTCATGTCAGTAGCGTCTCATCTACGTTAACGCACGAAATGGGGCATGCCATGGGGCTTTACCATACTTTCGAAGGCGATGATGGCCCCTCCGCTCCCTGCCCTGTTAATAACGACTGTACTACGGATGGGGATATGGTTTGTGATACGGATCCTGTAAAAAATCTGCTTTTTTCTTCTTCCTGTGCTTTGGACACCGATCTGAACCCCTGTAATAATAATTTACCTTATAATGGGTCGCAAAAAAATCTAATGGGTTATGGCTCCTGTTTAGACAGAATTACTCCAGGCCAAAGCACCAGAATGATGGCAATATTAGATCTTGTAAGGGGGGGGCTGGTCTCCTCGCAGGGATCGCTGGATCCGCCTCCCGTAAAGGTGAAACCCGCAACACAAATACCCCCTAAAATACAATATGCCAACAATAATAGCTTTAATATTGGTCCCTGTAATATTACACTGGGCAATATTCAATACACCTCATATGGCTTTAACGCAGATGGATTTAAATATTATATTGATAACTCCTGTTACATTGGTACGTACTTAACTACTGCAATCAATCAAACGATAAAAGTTACAACCGAAACAAATGAACAGGCCTGCAAAGCCTGGATTGACTTCAACAATAATGGTGTATTTGAAGAAGAAGAACAAATCCTGAACAGTGTATCTGATACCACATTATATACACATACCGGAACAATTAGTTATGCACAGTTGAAAAGCGCAACAACCAATACACTTTTACGACTGAGGGTAATGTCCGATTGGTATGAAAACGATTCTTTTGGCCCAGGAGACAAATTATTATATGGCCAAACAGAGGATTTTTGGGTGGAAATTGAAGCAGGGCTGCCCGTAACCTTCAATAGCATTACCGCTCTTTTAAAAAACGAACAACTTTTTGTAAGCTGGAGAACCGCTTCCGAAAATAATAATGACTACTTTTTTGTACAAGGGTCTTTTGATGGGGAAAATTTCGCTACACTGGCCAGGGTTAGTAGCAAAGCAAACAATGGCAACTCCTCCGAAAATTTAAACTACAATATTTCTATCAGGAAATCAGGAGCTGTTGTTTCCCTGAGCACATTTTTCTTATTTGTACTTTTATCTCTAGTCGGGTTTAAAAAAGGAAAAAGATGGCTACTTCTGTTCATAGTAACCGGGTTAACCCTCTTTATTGCATGTCATAAAAATGACTATCGAAAATCAGGTCTAATCGAGGATCAAATACAATATTTGCGAATTGCCCAGGTTGATAAAAACGGTTCTGTAAAGTTCAGCAATACTGTAAGGGTGTTTGCAGAATAGCAGGAACTTTAAATCAGTTTAATTGCTACAAGCATTCATCTCAACCCTAAAACCAGCTTTTGAGAAGGCACAGGCCGATGCCGCTGGTTCTATTTTTCGATCTCAACCTTAAACACCCTCACGTTAATCTTTGTTTTCGGTAGCGTTTGTAAGGGAATTTCTATAAAGTTTTGGTTACTTGTAAATTGAACTTTTTTATGGGTGCTTAGATCTGTGATTTGTTTGATCCTGACACCTTTGTTTGCTGCCAGCGACTGAATCTGCACAAAGGGTGCCGTATAGCTATTAACAAAAACATACACAGCATCCCCTTTTTTAGTAAATCGGATTTCAGGAAAGATCCGCTTTGAAGTAGTGTCATTTATAACATCAGGCATTGTATGATCAAGGGTTTGAACTGCAGTTGTTTTCATAAGGCTGCTGTCCACTTCGCCGTCTGTTACCCAGCGTTGCGTACCGTAAACTGCCTCGCCGTTTTCCTTCATCCATTGACCAATTTGTTTTAAGCGCGCCACGGCCTTTTCAGGGAAAACGCCATTAGGTTGCGGACCAATATTCAACAAATAATTACCTCCCTTGCTTACAACTTCGGTAAGCTGTCGTACTAATAATTCAGGACTTTTCCAAAGGGTGTCTAACCGGTTATAGCCCCAGCCGCTACTCATAGTAACGCAGGACTCCCAGGGGTGGCTATCACCGGCGCCAATGGTTTGTTCCCGTACGGCATAGTCGCCCATACCATTCCCGATACGATTGTTCACAATGCAACGAGGTTGCAATTGGCGTATGAACTCTTTTATGTGCTGGCTTTGCGTTTTGGTAATTAATTCAGGCGTATCAAACCAAATGATACTGACCGGCCCGTATTGTGTTAGTAGCTCTTTCAATTGGGGCAACACTTTTCGTTCCACATACTTTTGTAGGTCTTTAGCTTCTTCGTTAGGATAATCCCAGGTATTGCTACGTCCTGCTTTTGTAGGCCAGTTCGTTGGCACATCCGGATCCTGCCAGTCGCGTCCTAAAGAATAATAAAAACATAGTTTAATGCCTTGTTTTTTGCAGGCCTTAGCCAGGGCTTTCATGGGATCTTTGCCATAGGGAGTTTCATTTACAATATCATAGTTGCTGGATGGAGAGCGAAACATGGCAAAACCATCGTGGTGTTTGGCCGTAACAACGATATATTTCATACCTGCTTTCTTCGCCAGTTTCACCCATTCTTCCGCATTAAATTTTACCGGATTCAACTTTTTTGCCAAAGAATCCCGGTATTCTTTCCATGGAATTCGTTCATATAGCATGAAGTGCTCATTGCCCTTATAGGGTTTCCCTTTCCAGAAACCACCAGCCTGTGAATAGAGCCCCCAATGAAGAAAGAGTCCAAATTTATCATTGAGAAACCAGTCTAATTTTGCAGGGTTGCCTGTCGTTGTGGGCTGGGCTGCCAGTTGAAGGGATAGAAACAGGGAAGCTATTAGCCAGAAACACGTATTCCTTTGCATCGCATCGTTTTTAATATTCCACTTTGTAATCTTTCCTTATCGCTTCGCCATTCCAGGCCTTTTTGGAGGTCCAGTCGGCAGGAGCATCGGTCCAAAACCGATTATCGGCTGGCAAACCTAAAGTTAAAAAACCCATTGTAGCCATATACAAACTTCCGGTAGAAGTATAAACATCTGCCACTTCGGGCTGGCTTCCGTTGAAACCCAAAATCAACCATCCTTTTTTATCGAAATTTTGATTTCCTTCAAAAAGGTTTTTGTACACTTTTGTTAGTGCGCACCGCACCTGCGCCGGTTGAATAGGATCTGGCAATTTTTCCATTAATGCTACCTGAGACAAAGTTTGAAAAACCGATGAACGATAGGTAATAGAGCGTCCAAATACTGGGAAACTGCCTTCTGGTGAAATAATTCTTTCAGAAAACTCTGCATGCCGTACCATTCGTTTGATAGCTTCGTCGTAATTGGATGGAGCTGTTGCCTTTTTGCTCACCAACACCTTTAGCATATCCACCAACATAGGTTGAATTACAAAATCGTTATAATAATCCATACTAAATTTTGGCCCGTCAGAGTACCATCCGTCACCTACATACCATTCTTTCATTTTATTCAAAGCCATATTCACCCGGAAAGGGTCATACTCCTGGTCAATGCTAAGTAAAAAGGTTTCGCTGATCGCAGAAAAAAGAAGCCAGTTATTGTAAGGTACACCACGATTTCGTAAAGACATGAACTCCTGCACAAAACGCTTTTTCGTAAGAGAGTCCAGTGGTTTCCATAGGGCATTGGGTGCCCGCAAAAAGGCATGGGCTAAGAATGCGGCATCCACAATCGGTTGAGATTCGGTTCTGAAATTAAGATAATCGGGGCTGGCAGGGTTTACGGCGTGGGTTAGGCCGGAAATAATTTCAGATTTCAGTTTTTTGCGCATCTTTCCCTCGGGGGTATCCTCATCGGGCAGTTCTAACCAGGGTGCCACGCCAGCCAGGGTTCTTCCAACGGCCTCCAGGTGAGTAACTTTTTTAAAAAAATCTATCGTGCGCCCGGGTACGGTTTCTATTGGCATATTTTTCTTTAAGGTACCCTCTGCAAGATTATGTATTACGGGGTAAGCAATTTTATACAGATATTGCACCCATGCCTGCCGATCTTGCGCACCGGCCGGAATGGCTGGAACAACTTTCTTCTGGGCACTAACAAACGAAAAGAATGCTGATTGCAAAGCAAATACCAGAAAAAAGAGTCTAAAAGCGTATTTCATTATATATTTTATATTTTACTTCATTTAAAGATCCCTTTGCTTGCGGTTGATTGAACCCTGATAATCC
>JBDHYK010000122.1:0-9543 GCA_039811305.1 Niabella sp. | reverse complement strand
GATTTGGAATAAGTACCTCGGGTGGTTCCCGAAATTTCAATAGAAACTGCCGGTAATGGCTCGTTGGTTTCGCTGTTTTTTACTACCCCTTTTAGTGTAATTCCCTGCGAGAATACCACAAACGGTGTTAATAACACTATCGCCAGTAAGGCGTGCAATCGTAATAAATATCTCATACCTGTTTATTTGTTTTGTTAAATCGCAGTTGAAAAATAACACTTGTTCTTGTATTACAAAAATTTTTTTTTATTTTTTGTTATTTCAGAATTCGGTTCGCCGAAATAGCGTCTTTGGTTTCCCTTCGCTTTCTTAATTTCGCACTATGCCACCATTCAATTTCCTGCAACAAACCGCCTTTTACAGAGGCAAAGTGAGAGATGTATATACTATAAATGAAGATATTTTAGTAATGATTGCCTCTGACCGAATCTCTGCGTTTGATGTCATCCTCCCCAGACCCATACCCTATAAGGGGCAGGTACTCAACCAGATTTCGGCCTATATGCTCCAGGCCACTCGCGATATTTGTAAAAACTGGCTCATTGCCACGCCCACCCCCGATAGCTCACTGGGGCGGAAATGTGTGCCTTTTAAAATAGAAATTGTAGTGCGCAGCCGTTTGGCTGGGCATGCCTGGCGAACCTACCTTTCTGGTAAGAGAACGCTATGTGGAGTTTCCTTACCCGACAATATGGTTGAAAATCAGGCTTTTGAAACGCCAATAATAACTCCCAGTACCAAAGCCGCCGAAGGGCACGACATGGATATCAGCGGTGAAGAGATAGTAAATCAGCAATTAGCCACAGCTGAGCAATGGGATCAATTAAAACAGATTGCCCTGCGCCTATTTAAAAGGGGGCAGGAATTAGCCGAAAACAGGGGGTTAATTCTTGTGGACACCAAATATGAATTTGGAACAATTGGTGATGAAATTTTTCTGATGGATGAAATTCATACACCAGACAGTTCCCGCTACTTTTATGCCGAAGGGTTCGAAGAACGCCAGAAAAAAGGCGAAAAACAACAACAGCTCAGTAAGGAGTTTGTAAGGGAATGGCTGATTGAAAATAATTTTATGGGTAAAGAAGGGCAACAAGTACCAGAAATGAGCGAAACGTGGGTAAAAACCATCTCTGAAAAATATATAGAGCTGTACGAATTAGTGGTTGGAAAACCCTTTGTTCCTATCCGGCTTTCGTCAGAAGAGCAATACCAAAAAATTTCGGATAGCATTGAGGCGCTGAAATTGAATACCTGAAACTTTCTGCCGCAGCTATTCTAAAAACAATGGGCCGCCATTTGGCGAACCCACTGTAAATAGGGAACGGACTAAGGTCCTCACCTACGGTTATTTTATCCTTCTTTTATCAGACAGCAACAAAGATTTGTTTGTAGCCTTTGAAGTTAGGTACCGGTCGTTATAATAATAGAGTGCTTCATAGGCCTCCTTTTGAGTGGTTACGTTTTCTACAACATAAATTCGTGCATAAAACCCACCTGTAATATTATATACCGACCGCTCTTGCCCTTCTTTAAAAACACCTTCCAGGCGATCATTTATCTCGGGCCAAAGATTGGTATTGGCGTCCATACTTTCGATGATGGCATAAGTAGCATCATAATCGTACCGGATGATGGAATACGGCGTACCATTTTCATAGTCAATAACACGGGCACGTTCTACATTATTATTGTTATCGTAATAATAATCGCTCTTATAACAACCGGACAATAAAACAGTAACGGTTGCCGCAAGGATTGCAAATGTTAATATCTTTTTCATCGTAGTTGAAGTTTAGTATTTTATAAATTTGTTTCTACATTAAAGAAGAGTTCTGCATCAAAAAGTTTGCTGGGGGTTTGTTAAAAAACCGATAATAAAAATCGGAAGAGATCGCTTCCTCCACTATCTCCCCCGCCGGACAGTTTTCGGCTTCAGAACTTTTGTTGATACGGATCAAAAAATTAATAACCCCATCAAAAAAAACATGTTGAATTAGGTACTTAGAGCGCTTTGATCTCCAAAAAAATATGGAGGATTGATCCGATGTTCGCTGATGTTCCTCTGTATCGTCTAATCAAAAAAACAATAATGAAAAGCCCAAATTCTTTAAGGTTTGGCGAGCAGGCAGTTTCGCAAAAGCAAAATCTTCACAAAATATTAAAGGGCAGAGTTTTTCATAAATCATTAATAATAAGTATATTCTATTCAATTTAAAATAGTTTAGAACAGCTTCTATAACATTTCTTTTGCATTTTAATTATTTTAGAATGCTGTGTTCAACTAATAAGTGCAACGCTACCCTTTAATTGTAAAAATACTCCATTTGGTGTTAGATAATTAATTTTTTAACGGGTCTTTTATTGATTTGATTTTCTACATATTTTATTTCCGATTTTTTAAAAAATGCTGAAAATGCTAAACCGGGCAAGGTAGATTCTTTACTGATTCTTCCAGGCCGCAACAGAGCCATCCTGCAGTTTAAAGTTGGACCCGACCGGCGGGTGAACAAATTAAGGGTCTCCTACAGCACATCATTAAGTTCAGAAATCACCAACCTGTTTGCTACGATTGGAGATCAGGATTATGGCAATTCTAAAACAATAACTATTGACAACCTCCCCGAAGCTACCCTTTTGACTAAAGTAGTAACCTTCGATACAAAAGGAGACAGTTCAAATACAGTGGAAAGCTCCAGCAGAATTTATGGAGATCGCTATATTTCTTCCCTCTATAACCGAATTATTCAAAATATTACGATCGTGACGGGCACCAGACAAATCAATCTGTTAAATGAATCGGGTAAACCACAAGACAGCACCGTTTTTTATACACTTCAGCGAACCATCCTTACTTACCCTAAATTAACCGGTGGCACCGGTACAACAACGGTGAGCCCTTATGTTAATACAATCCCTATCCCCGATTTAGCAACTTCAGGCATTATAAGCCACTATTCAGTTTTTAAACCCTTGGATCGTGCCATTGACGAGTTCTCGTCTGCAACAACGTCTTTCAATTACTAAAGACCGAATTGCAAGGGAAGAGAAACCATTCCTGTTGTTTTTTTGGAAACAGTACTATAGAGCCGGCAGATCGAAACGCAGGTAGCCTTGCGAATGAATATTAAAAAAACAAAGACAGGGATAGATAATAGAAGCAACTCAATCCCTAAATAATATCCATTGCTTTCACTAGGGAAGTAGTTAAAAAAGGTAAAATAAGCGTGAGCCAGGGCCAATGCGTAATTATGGCTAAAGCCAATGCCCCACAGGAAATGAAAAATAGTACCCACATCAAACCTCTGTATTTATTCTCTGAAGCCATAATTTTTTGTTTTGTTCTCTGCAAATTTAAGGGAAGCATCTTATATTACGGATAGTTCCAAAACATTTTTCTTATATTTTTTGCCAATCCAAAAGGATGTTTTACATTCGTGCCTAAATGTGTACATTAAACACATTAAGGCAGTGAGGTCAAGTCATTGTCGGGTTCTTGGAGTTACGCTGTTTCAATTGAAAAAAATCTAATAAATTGTTTGTCAATAGTATGGAAAAAAATAAAGAGCTAAAATTATATTTCTACTTGCGGTACCATACGCAATACGGCGAAAGCTTGTGGCTACAGGGAACTACCTCATTACTGGGTTTGGATAACAACAAGCTGGAATTAGAATATCTTAACAATGATTATTGGATGCTGGCAATAGAATTGTCAATAGACGCATGGCCAGACACCCCGTTCGAATACCATTACCTGATTCAAAATAAAGAAGGGGCTTTCAGGAGCGAGAGCGAGCAAAAACGTACCTTATCCCTGTCGGGCATTCTACAAAACACGATCAACATTTTCGATGTTTGGAGCTTTGCGGGTCAGTTTGAACAGGCTTTTTACACAGCGCCCTTTACTCGTGTATTGCTACCTGATGCACCAAAGGTAAAAACAAAATTGCCTGAAACAACCACCCATACTTTTAAAATAAAGGCGCCGTTGTTGGCAAAAAACGAAGTAGTGTGCCTACTGGGCAGTTGCAACAGCCTGAACAATTGGGACACCACCCAACCCCTGCTAATGGCAAAAAAAGGTACAGATTGGGTTATTTCACAAAATCTGGAAGAAAACCAGTTTCCGATTGAGTACAAATACGGTATTTATAATAAAAAGAGAAAAGAATTTGTACGGTTCGAAGAGGGAGATAACCGCGTCTGCACGAACTCCGGCAATCATCAGGAATTCAACCTGCTTCAGGATGGCTTCATCAATCTGCCCAATACTACCTGGAAAGGAGCCGGAATTGCCATTCCTGTATTTAGCCTCCGAAGCAAGGAAAGTTTCGGCAGCGGCGAGTTTACCGATTTAAAATTATTGACAGACTGGGCTGTAAAAACCGGTTTGAAGCTGATACAAATTCTACCTGTAAACGACACTACCGCTACAGGTTCTAACCAGGACTCCTACCCTTATGCTGCTATTTCGGCTTTTGCGCTGCACCCTATTTATATCAACCTGGCGATGGTGGCAGAGAAGCAGCATAAAAAATTGTTGGAACCGCTTAAAACAAAACAAAAGCAATTGAACGAAGCAGCCGATTTGCAATACGAAGAAGTTCTACACATTAAAATGGCTGTTTTGAAGGAATTATATGATGAAGAGGGCCCAAAATCTGTTGAGTCGAAAGGCTTTAAGAAATTTTTTAAAAACAATGAGCCTTGGTTAAAAGCCTATGCTGTTTTTTGCTACCTGCGCGATCAAAATAAAACTACCATTACCACTCATTGGAAAACGAACGCCCTGTATGATGCGGAAGAAATAACCCGCTTTTTCGATAAAAACTCAGATTCCTACTCCCAGGTTCTGTTCCATTGCTTTGTACAATATCATTTGCATCTGCAATTACGCGATGCCGTTAAATATGCACATAAAAAAGGCATTATTTTAAAAGGAGATATACCAATTGGGGTGTACCGTCATGGCTGCGACGCCTGGATGACTCCCGATCTTTTCAAAATAGAAATGCAGACCGGCGCCCCGCCTGATGATTTTGCCGTAACGGGGCAAAATTGGGGATTCCCCACCTATGATTGGCAAAAAATGCAAAGTGATGGCTTTAACTGGTGGAAACAAAGGTTTGAACAAATGAGCCATTATTTTGATGCTTTCCGGATTGATCACATCTTAGGCTTCTTCCGTATCTGGAGCATACCATTGCACGCTGTTCAGGGCATTATGGGTCGGTTTGACCCCTGCATTCCTGTGCGTGCAAACGAATTTCAAGACCAGGGCATCCGTTTTGATCATGACAGGTTTTGCAATCCTTTGATTAATGACGAAGTTCTTGAAAAAATTTTTGGCACGAAGAGTAGCTTTGTAAAAGAAAAATTTTTGCACAACGATGGGTTTGACAGCTACACACTGCTCAGCCAATTTGATACTCAGCAAAAAATTCAAAGCTGGTGGCAGCAACAAGATTCCTCCGAAACCGACCCCGTACTGCGCGATGGCTTAATGGATTTGGTTTCTAATGTGCTACTTTTCGAAGAAGAAGGTTCCAATGGGCAGTACTATCATTTCAGAATTGTAATGGAACGAACCCTTTCTTTTCAACTGTTGCCGCCATTTGTACAAGAGCGACTGAAAAGTATGTACCAAGATTATTTCTACCAACGACAGGATGATTTTTGGCGAAAAGAAGCTCTAAGAAAATTACCCCAACTAAAAGCTACTACCGATATGCTGGTCTGTGGTGAAGATTTAGGCATGGTGCCTGCCTGTGTACCCGATGTGATGCGCCAGTTGGGAATTCTAAGCTTAGAAGTTCAACGGATGCCGAAAGAACTGAACGTAGAATTCTTTAACCCCGGGCAAGCCCCATATTTATCGGTAATTACGCCTTCCACCCATGATATGAGCACGCTCAGAGGTTGGTGGCTGGAAAACCGAGATGCAACACAACGTTTTTACAATCAACTTCTTCAGCAAGAAGGAGCGGCGCCACAAGACTGCACACCCCAGATCAATAAGGCGATTGTAGTGCAGCACCTGAATTCGCCAGCAATGTGGAGCATTTTTCAGCTTCAGGATCTTTTAGGCATTAGTCAGGAACTGCGTCGCAACAATCCCCAGGAAGAAAGGATCAATAATCCAGCCGACCCCAACCATTACTGGTGTTATCGGATGCACCTCACCCTAGAGCAACTATTGAAAGAAAAAGCATTGATTAAAGACCTTAAAACCCTGATTCAGGCGGGTGGAAGATAGCCGAATACTGATCCCTACCCCATTGGTAGAATACTGGTCGCGGTTTTTAAAAAAGTTCTATCCTGCCCTTCCGCCTGTATAGCTTATCCACAAAGCTTTCCACATTTTCATAAAAACAGGGGGTTGTCGGTAACGCAATTGGTATTACTGACAAATAAAAATTAAATTGCGGCCGATGGCTAAAGCTAAAAATAATCCGGCCGATACCCCTTTGATGCAACAGCACAAGGCGATTAAACAAAAATATCCTGATGCTATTTTGCTTTTTCGGGTTGGCGACTTTTATGAGACTTTTGGTTCAGATGCCATCATCGCCTCCCAAATATTAGGTATCACCCTTACCAAACGCAACAATGGAGCGGCGGCTTCCTTAGACCTGGCTGGTTTCCCTCATCATTCTTTAGACTCCTATTTATATAAATTGGTGCGAGCCGGGTATCGGGTAGCCATCTGTGATCAGCTTGAAGATCCTAAGCAGGCAAAAGGGCTTGTAAAGCGTGGGGTTACAGAAATGGTAACACCGGGCACCGCCATCAACGATAAACTACTGGAACACAATTCCAATAATTTTTTAGCGGGCGTTCACTTTGTTGATGACGACAAATTTGGCTTATCGTTCTTAGACCTAAGTACCGGTGAGTTTTTTATAGCCGAAGGAGACAGGGAGTATGCCGATAAACTGCTACAAAGTTTCCGACCCACTGAAGTGGTATTTCAACGGCATCAGCAAAAAAAATTTAAAGAGTATTTTGGGGGCAAAATGTACCTCTATTCCTTAGACGAATGGATTTTTGACAGAAATTACGCGCAGGACATTTTACTCCGCCACTTTCAAACACACAGTCTAAAAGGGTTTGGAGTAGAAGACACAAAATTGGGTATTACAGCTGCCGGGGCGATTATTCATTATTTAAAAGAAACAGAACACCCACATCTGCAACATATCACATCGTTGCAAAGCATTCACCGAAATGATTTTTTATGGATGGACCGGTTCACCATCCGTAATCTTGAGCTTGTGAGTGATGCAAACGAAGGCAATAGCAGTTTGCTGAACGTGCTGGATAATACGGTATCGCCCATGGGCGCCCGGTTATTGCGGCGTTGGATCATTTTTCCGCTGGTAGACCTAAATGCCATCAACGAACGCTTGGACGTAGTGGAACTATTGATAAAGAATCCGGATTTTAGAATCAACCTGCAACAAGCTATCAAACAATGTGGCGATATTGAACGGTTGGTAGCAAAAATTCCTTCCAAAAAAATAAACCCGCGTGAAGTGCTGCAACTGGCACGCGGCCTCAGGCAGGTGGAAAATATAAAACAACTTTGTATCCACCACGAAAACGCCTACTTAAAACGCATAGGCGATGCTTTAAACCCCTGCCCAATTATTGCAGATAAAATTGCAAAGGAGATAGTGGACAACCCGCCTGCTGTAGCTGTAAAGGGCGGCATGATCCAAACCGGTATTCACCCCGAATTGGACGAATTGCGCAACATTTCACGCAGTGGCAAACAGTATTTAACCCAATTACAGGTTCAGGAAGCAGAGCGAACGGGAATCAGCTCTCTTAAAATTGGATTTAATAACGTATTCGGGTACTATTTGGAGGTTACCCACACCCACAAAGATAAAGTCCCTGAAAGCTGGATGCGTAAACAAACCCTTACCAATGCCGAACGTTACATAACCCCCGAGCTGAAGGAATATGAAGAAAAAATAACCGGTGCTGAAGAAAAAATAATAGCCATCGAGCAACAATTGTACGATCAGCTACTGAATGAGCTGTTAGATTATCTGGCGCCGGTTCAAACCAATGGCACTTTAGTTGCAGTCATTGATTGCTTGTGTTGCTTTGCCCATAATGCAATTCAGTACCAATACAAAAAGCCTCAACTTCACCCGGGAAACGACTGGTCTGTGAAAGGGGGTCGCCATCCTGTAATAGAAAGAAACCTGCCTGCCGGCGATAGCTATATCAGCAACGATTGCGAACTAAACAAAACCGATCAGCAAATCATCATCCTCACGGGGCCAAATATGAGCGGAAAGTCGGCTCTGTTGCGCCAAACTGCACTAATTACACTCATGGCCCATATTGGCAGTTTTGTACCCGCCGACGAAGCCTGGATTTCTCTGACCGATAAAATTTTTACTCGCGTGGGGGCTTCAGACAACCTAAGTGGGGGCGAAAGTACGTTTATGGTAGAAATGAACGAAACAGCATCCATCATTAATAATATCACCGACAAAAGCTTAATTCTGCTGGATGAGATCGGACGAGGTACCAGCACCTATGATGGTATTTCAATAGCCTGGAGCATCGCAGAATATCTGCACCACTCGGCGCACCAGCCCAAAACGCTTTTTGCCACGCACTACCACGAGCTGAATGAGTTAGAAGAACTGTTACCCCGCGTAAAAAACTATCATATCACCAATAAAGAAACCGGCAACAAAATTATTTTTCTACGCAAGCTGGCGCGTGGTGGCAGTACCCATAGTTTCGGTATTCATGTGGCTCGAATGGCGGGGATGCCCGCTTCCCTCATTGCCCGTGCCAATGAAATTCTTGCACAACTGGAGTCCCAACATTTAGAAGAAGTGTTACATAATGAAAATTTGGGCGACACAAATAATCCGATACCTGCACCTGCCCTGCCTGAAACCCCCTTAGGCAATACGGGTAAAAGCACTACCCGAAATAAACTCAGGCAGGCGGTAACGCCCCAATTACAACTCTCTATCTTCGACGTTCACAGCCAAACTTTCCAGGATATCCGAAAGATTCTTGATCGTATTGATATTAACCGCCTCACCCCGGTAGAAGCCTTGCTAAAATTGCAGGAAATAAAAAACAAAATTCAGTAGCTTCCTCCTATTTTTTTCTATAAAGAATCTTGCCTTTGGAATACAAAAAAGCCCCGGAGTGAACCAGGGCTTGATGTGGGAGCTACTGGAGTCGAACCAGTGACCCTCTGCTTGTAAGGCAGATGCTCTAAACCAACTGAGCTAAGCTCCCGTTAAGGGAGTGCAAATATAAAGGGATCTTAATTAATATTCAAAATATTTTAAAAAAAAATTAATTTGCAGTATGGCACACCCTTATTGTGAGTACGTAAAAAACAAAGGTAAAGGCACAGTACACGAAGAGTACCACAACAAAGAATACGGTTTCCCGCTTAAAAACGATGATGAACTGTTTGGCCGGCTTATACTTGAAATCAACCAGGCAGGGTTAAGTTGGGATACCATCTTAAAAAAGAAAGAGAATTTCGTT
>JBDHYK010000121.1:0-9570 GCA_039811305.1 Niabella sp. | reverse complement strand
GGCATAGATTATAATGCAGATTCAATAATGAAATTACAGGATATTATAAATATCGAATTACATTACGAAGGGGAAAATATCAATTCACTTTTTTATACCATCTGGAGTGTTTACTATGGAGAATGTTTTGTAACCCTGCTAAATTCCAAATGGGATAAGGAATTCGATAAAGTAATACTTTGGAATGGAGAAGTGATTGACCCGTTTCAATCTGTTTCTTCCTATATTTCTAAGAAAAAAGAAATTTCTTTGATTGAAGAGTTTAGCAGTTTCGCCGTCCAATACACGAATAGCCAGGAAATAGATTTATCCTTATCCGCAGAACAGAAAAAAGAAGAAAATCTCGATCTGCTTTTCAAATCATTAGGGCTTAAAGGATTCAAATCCATTGATTCATTCGATGATCTTTTGGAAATAAGTGCTGCCAGAGAAGCAGCCAAAATGCAAATTGATATTCTTGAAGCCATTGATAGGAACGTAAAAGAATATGCAGAATACATATCGCTGAAAGAACTGGGTGTTACCAGCCTGGCATTTAAAACTAAATTAAACGAGCTGAAAGAAAAAGCAGGACAAAATGGAGACGGTGATAAAATGATAGAAACGATACTGATGTATATGTCAAAAGAAAACCTAAGTGAAAAAGAACAAGAAGAAACCGATAATGAAATTTCATTTTGGATAGAAAAAGCCGTCGAACAGTCACAACCTGAAGCCATGTATTTGCTTGGTGTTTCATTCTTTCATGGTTTTTGCAGGCCTACAGATTTACATCAGGCAAAGTATTGGCTTCAAAAGTCTTGTGCCAGAGGAAACAATATGGCTTGTGATTTTCTGAAAGACAATTTTTGATTTATCACAATATACCTAAGCTCAATTTATTACACAATTTTCAATTTTTCTTATTATGGTTAACACAACAAAAAAACAGTTAAAAGCTAAACTGGCATTAAGTATCATCAATCAGGCTAAAGACGAACTGACCTATTCAAATTATCAGCGGTTCCTGGCAACTAATTACCGGATCAACTCCAGGCTCATGGAATTTAAAAAGGATTTTGTTTTCAATTCAAAAGAATTTGTAGCCAATTTGAATTTGTATAAAAAAGGCAATATTAGTTGGGAAAAATTAAAATCGTCAGCAGACAGAATTTTGAAAGAACAATTAAAAGAATGTGATATTGATGAAATTGATTATTTCTTTGAAATAAAGAGATAATGAATTACACACGATTTTGCAAAGGGTAAGAAACACAGAAGGTTGCTGAGGTTAAAGCGGTTGATTTTTCAGCCGCTTTTTTCTTTTCTTAAAGAATATTTTTAGTACTAAGCAAGTGCTGCAAAGTCAGAAAAACGAAAGAGAGACAAAGTGCATCGTTCATAAAAGATATTTTAAAGGGAGTAGGAAAGCCATACTCCCGTTTGTTCAAAATGAAACGTTGTTTAATTGGTAAAGTACGTTTAATTCGAACCTACAAAATTTTCATTAAAGGTAATCCATCTTTGAACAATGCAGCACAACCGCTTGAGATGAGTGTGTTTCGAAATTGTTGCACCAAACGAATATCCTATTAATCGGCGTACCGAACGAAGTGAGGAATCTTCCTCAATATACAGGGGATACCTCCTTGCAGTCGGTATGACAATCGTGAAATTTTGGGATGTACCTCTTAATACCTGATTATTCAAACAACACCCCAACAGTGATAACGCATTCCCTCTCCGCACCCAGGTTTAATAAGGGCGCAGCTAAACTCGCAGAAACCCTCAATCAAACCAAAACTATTTTTCCCGGTACCAATTTAATGCTCAGGTTCAAAACTACCGCAACTTCTGACTGCGAGAGGTAAGGAGTTCTGAATATATAAGACTGTTCTAAATTCCGAAATAATAGATTTTCATTGAACTCATACAAATATCAAAGAATATTTTGTTCCTCAGTTTCTATCCACAAATCTTTTGTCAATAAACTCCCAATCCCTTAAATGAGTACGCATGTGTTCTTTTTTCACAATCTCCTCCATTCTTTTTATTAATTCGGGATGCTGTGCCGCCAGATTGGTAGTTTCGGCCATATCATTTTTTAAATCGTATATCTCCCAGGGTGCATTCTTATTCTTGTTCATATTGCTTTTTACACCTTTCCAATTACCTATTCTTATAGCTACCTGGCCGCCCTTTTCAGGAAATTCAAAATACAAATATTGATGAAGTACCTGTTTTTCTGATCGTCCTAAAAGCGTTGGCAAAAAAGATATACCGTCATGAGGCAGGGGTTTTACTTTAACCAAATCGCTTAGCGTGGCCATCAAATCATATTGGGTAGAAATGAGATTGGTAACGCCTGATTGTATTTTTTCCGGCCACCGGGCAATAAAGGGTATGCGGATGCCACCCTCATATAGATCCTGTTTTCGACCACGCAGACCACCGGTGAGGTTAAAAAACTCAGGCTGTACACCACCGGTATTAAAAGTGCTGCCATTGTCGCTGCTAAACATCACAATAGTATTCCCGTCCAGTTTCAGTTCTTTTAGCAAAGTCATGATACGGCCTATCTGCTTATCCATATAGGTAATCATGGCAGCATAGGTGGATAAAGGATATTTGCAGGGGGCATAACCGTTCTGGCCATAGTAGGGCTTTTCATCAAACTGACCAATGTACTCCTGTACTGCCTCATCCGGCGCCTGCAATGATACATGAGGCCCTGTGTAAGGTAAATACAAAAAGAAAGGCTTGTCTTTATGCTCTTTAATGAACTTTAGTGTTTTTTCGGCCATTTTAGTAACCGAATAGTCCTTACCCTTAAAATTATTGAAGGCACTGTCCGGTGCACCCACAGGAATACTGCGATGCACCGTGAAGAAAGGATTACGGAGGGTGTCCCATTTCCCGTTTTCCCAAAGGTGGGTGGGATAAAAATTATGTGCCTGTTTCTGGTCGTAATAACCATAAAAATAGTCGAAGCCCTGTTTGTTAGGATCGCCGGTATTATCGCCCATGCCCAGCCCCCACTTGCCAATAGCCCCGGTTACATATCCGGCATTTTTCATCATCTGGGCAAGGGTAAAAGTATTTTCAGGCAGGGGCATTTGTCCACCTTCGTTACTGTCTTCAAACCCGCCCAGCTCATAGTTTCCACGAATATAAGAGTGGCCGCTGTGCTTGCCTGTCATCAACATGCAGCGGGCTGGTGCGCAAACCGGTGCTCCGGTATAGTGTTGTGTAAACCGCATTCCCTCAGCCGCCATTTTATCCAGGTTAGGAGTTTTAATTTTATGCTGCCCATAACAACCCAGCTCTCCATAGCCCATATCATCGGCATAGATGTAGATGATGTTGGGTTTTGTAGCAGAGAGTTTGCCTTTTTGGGCAAAAAGATGCAGGCTTAATAGGAAGAAAAGGATAAAATGTATTTGCTTCATAAAAGAATAATTTAAAAGAGAGTATTGCTCAATACTCCCTTTAATTCAAAAACAATATAGTTTACCATCCTGTGTTCTGAGTAAGCGCCGGATTTAAGGTAATTTCACTTGTTGGCACTTGGTAAAGGTAGTATTTATCCAACCATCCCTTGCCATCCTTTACAGGATCGTTAAACAAATATCTATATCCTTCCGTCATACCCGTATTATCTGCATATCCGGAGACCGTATTCAATAAAGATCCTGAAATTTCAGATTTAGATATCCACATACCGTAATCTTGTTTGTTTACATACCAAGGTGCTTTTTTCCATCTTCTTACATCATCAAAGCCAAACCCTTCTCCAATTAATTCGACCATTCTCTCTCTTCTTATTTCCCACAATACCGGATCAACAGTTTGGTCTCTGGCAGGATCAAAGCTGGTACTAATATTTGAAACAACCATTGGAGATACACCTGCTCTATTACGCAATTTATTAATTGTTATATCCGCAACAGATTGATTAAACTTACCTTGTTCCCACATACACTCTGCATAATTTAGTAAAACTTCCTCAATCTTAAAAATAGGTTTATCCGAAGTATTTAAAGCTCCATTATTAAAATTTGTTTCCCATTGATCGGAGTATTTCCATACATAATATCCTGAGCGACAAGAAACATAAGCTTTTGTTGTTGCAGCTTTTCCATCGCTGAAGTTTGGAATACGTGGCAATAAGGAGGCAGACCAATTCTGTGTAGGTAATCTTTTCATTCCCACACCAGGATTAGAACAACTTTCATTTGGCTTCATAATATCAATATATTCTCTTTCTGCTGAGTTTGCACTATACGACCAAGTTGCATAAGTGCCTTTAGCAGAACTGACATTATATGGCGGCATTACGGTATGATATAATCTTGGGTCTCTATTGCGAAAAGTGGAGTACATGTTTTTATCTCCTTTATACAGCGTATTTGTTGTGTTTTTAATTGGTAAGCCGTCCTTTGTCAAATACATATCTACCGTATGCTGAGGCATTTCTACAACATGAGAGGATGTTTTTTCTATATATGATGAGTTACATCGAAAATATGTATTATCAAAATACTCTTTGTACAAAATTATACCTGCAATATTTGCAAGACTTTCTGTAGTCCACATTTCTCCATATCCTGCCGCTGGTTGACCATCGGTGGCATAATATAGCGTTGGGAACTGATCCATCAATTTCTTTGATGCCCTCTCACATTCTACCAGATAGGATGCATACTCTCCTGCCTGATGGTATTTGCGCCATGTTGCTTCCCTCAACGAAAATCTTGAAAGTACTGCCAAAACGCAATTCTTGTTAATCGTATTTTTCCCATCTGCAACAGCGAAATCTCCAATATTATCTTCCGCCCATTTCAATCTTGCAAGAATACTATCACCAACTTCCAGTCGACTGATTCTAGGTCCCATTGCTGCTGGAGATGATGTCCCAAGTGTTTGATTAACCCATGGCACATCGCCAAATCTGTTTATCAACATCATATACCAATAAGAATGAAAAAAATAACCGACGGCCTTCCAGTGATTCCTTTCTGCTGCTGACAAATTACCATCATTGATATGATCCAACATAATATTGATTCTCCGTATGTAGGTAAAATCCCACCCGTTGCCTGACACTGCATCTTGTACGGTTTGCCATGCGTATTGATTCTGACTGCTTGTTCCTTTATAGGTAAGATAATTTGCATAATAATCGCCTCTATATTGAGCATCCTGAGGGAAGCCAGCTGTTACTGAAGTCAGAATATTTCCATCAGTGAACATTCCATAACAAGGATACATATAAGACTTAAAATTGTCATAAGTAGTAAATGCATTACTTTCTATAGGAGAGGTTAAAGGATACTTGTCCAAAAAATCCTTTTTACACGATGTCATCGCAATTATCAATGTAAGTATATATATTGCTTTTTTCATTTTGATCTTTTAAATTGTTTTCCAATTACGCCAATTAAAATTCAGATAAATTGACTATTACAACGTAAGGCTAATCCCGCCAGAAATAATTCGGTAAAATGGATACGTCCATTGTAATGTATTGGGTTCTGGATCATAACCCTTAGGTAATGAAGTGAATGTCGCCAGATTTTCAACACCAATAAAGCAACGTAGTCCAGTTAAACTGGCCTTACGTAATATATCTGGAGGAAACGCATACGAAACAGTTATATTCTTAATCCTCAAATAAGATGCATTCTGCAAATACTTATCTGAAATTCTTGTGTTCGAACCGACATTGCCCATTTGATCATAAATTCTGTAATACTTTGCATCAGGATTCACAGCTACCATATAATCAGGGCTCGATGGATCTATACTTTTGGGTCTCCAGTAGTCTGTTTGATTATAATATAAAGGTTGAAAAACTGCATCGTTAGCTCCTGAACCAGCAAAAGGGAATATGGATTGCCCAGACAACCAATAATCACGTTTACCAATGCCCTGCAGCATTATATTCAAATCAAATCCTTTGTAATTAAACCCAATATTGGCCCCATATTGATAATGAGGATTAGAGTTTCCAATAATTTTCCTATCACCTGGATTTGATGTCGTACTAAGTCCTGCATCTATTTGGTTGGTACTATTTGGGTCATCCATCAGATTTTTAAACTTCATATCACCAGGTCTAACATTGTATCCTTTGATAGAAGTAACTCCCTCTTTCACCTTCCAGGTATTCAGATCTGAAAAATCATCCACAGAATAATACCCATCAGTTTGATATCCCCAAATTTCACCCAAATTCCGTCCTATATACCAATCGCTAAGCAAACCCGCTTGATTTGTAGTATAATCGGTTATCCATGAATTACTGTTATATAAATTAAATCCAACTCTGTATTTTAATTCACCAATACGGTCATTCCAATTGATTGCCAGCTCAAAACCACGAGTTCTCATGCTTGCTGAATTTTGCAAAGGTGCAGAAGCCCCTATAACAGCAGGCAATTGCATACCTGCCGAAAGCATATCTTTTGTATCACGTTGGTACCAATCAAAGACACCCTGTAGTTTTGACTTAAAAAGTGTAAAGTCCAGCCCTATATCAGCAGTAGTAACAGTTTCCCAGGTGAAATTATCACTTACCAATCCAGGAAGGCCAATTATTGTTACCCTATCATTGTTGGCTGCCCAAACATTAGATTTACTAACATCCATACTAGGCGAGTAGGCATAAGGTGCTATATTTTGATTCCCTATTGATCCATAAGAAGCTCGCAATTTCAAATCGTTAATGAAAGGCTTCAGGTTGTTCATAAACTCCTCTTTTGCCAATTGCCAACCCACAGAAACAGAAGGGAAAAATCCAAATCGATGATTAGGGGGAAATTTTGAGGATCCATCATATCGGCCATTAAATTCCAGCAAATACTTATTTCTGAAATTATAATTCGCCCGATAAAAAAGACTTTGTATCGAAAATTCGCTGTACTCATCGTGATTAAGAGTAGTGCCAGTAGCTCCATCAAAAGATGGAATAGTAATTATGGCCTGATTTTCTGATCTATTATTTATGTACTCATAGTAGCTCTTTTCCTGAGCAGCACCACCCATTATTTTTAAATTATGATCTCCGATAGATTTAGAATAGGTAAGATAGGCGTTCAATGCATTATAGTCTGTAAAATACCTTCTTTTTATATAATAATCATTCTGCGGAGTTGTTGTAGCCGCTAGCTGTATGGTGCTGTAGGTCCACTTACCCGAATAATAAGAATAACTATTATCATTTTTATTATAAGTGTATTCAAATACACCCTCTAGATTTTTCAGTGGCTTTAGAATTGATTTGAAATACAAACGAGGGTTGTTAGTAATGGTTCTTCCTGTATTTGAATTCAAAATAATGTTCTTCGGCGTAAATATGGGGACATCATTTTTTGTATTCAACATTAAAGAGCCAGGCATAGATCCTTCTGGATAGTAAGAGCCAAGCCTTAAGGAATATAAGCCACCTACTTCATCAGTTGGCATAGTCTTATTTGCTTGCGAATACTTAATATCTACTTCTTGAGTAAACCATTTTGTCAAATCTGCTGAAACAAACGAAGTAACTGAAAGTCTTTTATAAAAATCCTTATTAGTTACTAAAGGTCCATTTTCAGAATTGTAACCTGCCGACATACGGTACCGCACAGTTTCAGTGCCGCCCGACACTGCAAAATTGTGAGATTGTAAAAAACCGTTTGTTAAAAAATTCTTGTACAGATCCTTTTCATGCAAATAATAAATTCCTCCTTTGGAATCAACATAAATTCCATCCCCAATTATATTAAAACCAGAAGGGTTTGTTTGATATTCGCGAAGATATTGACGCCAGGATGCAACACTTTGAGAACTTGCCCAGTATTTATCATTAAATCCAGCATCAATATATGCTGTCAAGAACTGATCCAATGACGCTTGAACTGGTGTACCAAGAGTAGTTTCACTACCGAAATTATTGTTATAACTAATTTGAAATTTTGCTCTTGATTTTGGACGTTTTGTCGTCACGATAATAACTCCACCAGCAGCCCTTGCACCATATATTGCAGCGGAAGCAGCATCTTTCAGCACAGTTACGGTTTCCACATCTTCCGGATTCAGCATCCCCAATTCTCCTGGAACATTATCAATCAAAATCAGTGGATCTCCTCCATTAATGGACAACTGACCTCTGATGTTAATTGAGTTCCCATTCTGACCAGGTGTAGCCGTTCTGGTAATTTGCAACCCTGGTATTGCCCCTTGCAATGCACTGGTAGTGTTTATTACAGGTCTGTCACCTAATACCTCATCCATTTTAATTTGAGCAACGGATCCAGTCAGATTCTCTTTCTTTTGCGTACCATACCCCACCACCACCACTTCGTCCATTTTGCTTTCTGTGGATTTCAAAACAATATTCAGAAAGCCAGTTCCTTGTACCGGCACTTCCTGCGAAGCATACCCGACAGCAGATATTACCAGTACCGCATTTTCGTCTTTAACATCAATACCAAAACTTCCATCATCGGCTGTAGTAACGCCATTCGTTGTTCCTTTTTCAATAACACTTGCAAAGGAAATTGGCTCCCCTTTGTCGTTAATAATTTTTCCTTTAATAGCTTTGGCTGCCACATTGTCTGAATTATTACCTGCAATAACTACCAAATTGTTATTGATCTTTTTAAAGTAAAGCGTTGTGCTCTGCAAAAGTTGTTGCATCACCTCTTCAAGAGTAGCATCTTTGGCATGAAAGTCTATTTTAATTGAACCTAACTTGAGATTTTCATCATATACGAAACGATATTCATATTTAGATTCGATTTTGTCTAAAACAGAGGAAATTGAAGTGTTTTTAAGATCCAGGTTGATTCTTTTCTGAGAAAACCCATCAAATGCCACAACCTGTAAAGAGGTTAATAATAAGCACCCAATAAAAAACTTCATTAGTAAAAATTTAACAACCCAACGTCGCGAAATGTGCAGATAGGATCCGCGACATGTACTTTTTTTCATATCTTCGTTACATTAAAAATGATAAAATGATTGCTGAGAAGGCAAGATTTGCTGTCGTTTTTATTACAGCGAAAAATGTTCCCGCATTTTTCGCTCTTTATTTTTTGTATCGTTTTATTTTGGCATGGCAGTTCATTAATAAGGGTTAAAAAATAGTTACACTGTCTTTTTCTATTTTGAAATTAATACCAACAGATGCTTTAAATGCTTTTAACACATCTTCAAGGCTGTCATTTTGAAAAGTACCTCTGAACTTTTTGCTTTCTGGCATTCGATTCACCGTAATCTTTACATTATACCACCTTTCCAAAGTGGCTACGATCTCTTCAAAATTTTCCTGCCTGAAAACCAGACGGTTGTTCATCCACCCTGTTTCATAAACGCTTGAGTCAAGGGTACTTAAATCGCCTTTTTCAAACAATACGCGAGGTGGCAGTAATACATTTTTTTCTGAATTTTCCGGTTGCTCAGTCTTTTCTTTAGCAAGATTCTTAACAATTATTTTTTCATTTGGCTTTAAGGAAATCGTCTGCCCATCCTGATTTTTCAGCACCACATCCACCTTACCTCTGATAAGGGTTGTTTGCGCCGTTGACTCATTTTCGTAAGATCTTA
>JBDHYK010000120.1:0-9749 GCA_039811305.1 Niabella sp. | reverse complement strand
CATAATTCTTGCAAAACGGGTCGCAACCTGTCTTTTTTCTTATCCTGGATCAATGCCAAGACTAGTAGCAACAAGTACCTTTGCATAAAGAAAAAGGAGAAAACGTAATGAAACCATTAAAAATAGTTGCTGTAACAAACAGTAAAACGGATTCGGACAAATTGAACAAGGCGATTGGCAGTTTTAAAAACCTAACCATTAGCATAGAAACCGACATCGAAAAAGTTGTAGATTTTATGCATCTCAAAGACTATGACCTGTTGATTTTGGATAAATCTTTACCAGCACACCATTTTAATAAAATCAACCGCTTGGCACAACTGATTCATCCTGATGCGGTAAGGGTTCAGTTGAACTTTGATGATGAAGAATTTATTCGATATAAAATGGCCGAACTAATGCAACAGTGGGCTGAAGCCCAATCAGAGAGTAGTACGAATTATATAGATGGAATGAGTGCGTTGCATTAACAGGTTCTTTTCGAAGCCGATATCAATATTCGAGACAAACATAGGATTTAGCTGGGAGAATTAATTGAAAATGAAAAGATGATTATGAACACAAAAACAGTAGCAAAAGTAATAGCACCCGCCACACCCCATTTCGTAGGAGATGGTTTCAGGGTGCACGGTTTTATTCCACGTGCAGTTAGTATGCAGGAGATGGACCCCTTCTTGGTTTTGGACTATAACAGCAAATACAGGTTCAGCCCCAGCGAAATTCCTCGTGGTGTGGGAGTTCATCCTCATAAAGGATTTGAAACGGTTACCCTTGCATACAAAGGCAGCATTGAGCACGCCGACAGTTCGGGAAACCAGGGAATTATTGGTGAAGGAGATGTACAGTGGATGACCGCCGCGAAGGGAATTCTGCACAAAGAATTTCACGAACGGGAATGGAGCAAAAAAGGTGGCGAATTTCAGATGGTACAACTTTGGGTAAACCTGCCTGCCCAATACAAAGGCAGTGACCCTAAATATCAGAGCCTTCGGAATGCTGACATAACGAAGGTTGGTTTGCCCAACAATGGTGGAGAAATTGAAGTGATCGCTGGCTCCTACGAAGGGCATCAGGGAAGTGCCGATACTTTTTCCCCAATACATCTGTACAATGCTAAAATAAATAAAGGGGTAAAAGCTCAATTTAGTTTTCCAAAAAACTTTACTACCGCCCTGTTAGTTATCGAAGGCAGACTAAGCATTAACGACAATCGCACCGTGGCCCAGGATCATTTTGTAAAATTCAATCAAGACGGCGAAGAATTTAGCCTGGAAGCAGTTGAAGATACGGTTGCACTCATTTTAAGCGGTGAGCCCTTAAAAGAACCCATTGTGGCCCACGGCCCATTTGTAATGAATAGCCGGGAAGAAATAGTGCAGGCATTTGATGATTTTGCCAGCGGAAAATTTGGACATTTAGAATAACATTAAAAAAAGAGACATTAGGTAAAAGCAGTACGCCACTGAAAGAAACAATTAAATGAAATGAAAAAAATTGAATTTGGTCTCATCTCATTTGGAGATGCAGCGCCCGAGACGGGGAAAACAGGTATTCACGCAAACCAACGGATTCATAATTTGCTGGAAGAGATAAAGTTCGCAGATGACCTGGGTATTGATGTGTTTGGTTTGGGCGAACACCACCGGTCAGACTTTGCGGTATCCTCGCCAGCTACTGTACTGGCAGCAGCGGCAGCGGTAACAAAGAAAATTAAACTAACCAGTGCTGTTACGGTACTTAGCTCCGATGATCCAGTTCGCGTGTATCAACAATTTGCCACCTTAGATCTTATCTCAGAGGGTAGAGCAGAAATTATGGCTGGGCGCGGTTCTTTCCTCGAATCATTCCCATTGTTTGGATACAGCTTACAAGACTATGAATCTCTGTTTGCTGAAAAATTAGCGTTGCTACTCGAAATTAATAAATCAGCCACATTATCGTGGAAGGGAACCCATAGAGCTTCCATCAATAATCTGGGCATTTATCCCCGGGCTTTGCAGGAGCAGATTCCGGTTTGGTTGGCCGCGGGAGGCACTCCTTCATCAGCAGTACGCGCTGCTAACTTGGGATTGCCACTGATTCTGGCGATTATTGGTGGCATACCGGAACAGTTCAAGGGTTTTGTCAACCTGTACAAAAAAACTGCTTTGCAAAACGGCACTAAAGAGGAAGATCTGCAATTGGGTATAAATAACCACATGCTTATTGGTGAAGACAGCGAGCAAACTGCTAACGCCTTTTTTCCTCACTACGCGCAAATGATGGATCGTGTGGGTCGCGATAGAGGCTGGCAACCGATGTCTCGTACTCAATACGATTTTATGAGAAGCCCCAACGGCTCACTGATGGTAGGCAATGTGCAAGAGGTAACCGAAAAAATTCTACTGGAATACCGCCTTTTTGGATTTACACGGTTTATGGCTCAAGCCAGCCTGGGCTATTTGCCACATGCACTTACCATGAAATCAATCGAACTTTTCGCTACAAAGGTAATCCCAGAGGTGAAGCGAAGGATTGCCAATATGGAGTTTTAAAAGTCTAAAAATGATGAATGTATCTTTTAAGTTCTAAGATCGGTAAGTTTTTGAAGTCACAATCTTGGGCAGATCTGAAAACTTTTTTGCCAGCTGTTTCGGGGTAGGTTTTACATTGCAAAAAAAGAATCGGAGCCTTATCGAGAGCAGAAAGCTTCTAACGCTTTGCTCTATCTGCCCATTTAGCTTCTTTTGGATTGTATCCCCCCAGAATTTATTCGGTATCAGCCAATAAATTCTGGGGGTCTTAAAACTGGCTACTCGATTGCAACAAATAAACTCGTTGCAAGACAGGGTGAGCGGAGGCCCTTTGAATAGACGTGCCTGAGGCATAATTCGATCTTCGCTTAAAAAACCAAACAGGATCCCCCTGATTTTTCCTAACTTTCGCCACTAAATTATTGACATTGAAAAAAATTGTTTTCTCCATTTTCTGTTTTATCTTTTTTTTAGTTGGTGCCGGGGCACAACTGCAATCGCCGGAAACTTTTTTGGGTTATAAAATAGGCACCCGTTATACGCCGCATTACCGAATTGTAGATTATTTTAAACACGTAGCCAGCCAGTCTGCCTCAACAGTAAAGCTGCAGCAATACGGCGAAACAAATGAGGGTCGTCCTTTGTACCTGACTTTTGTGGGAAGCGAACAAAATATTTCCAATTTAGAAAAAATACGGATCAATAATTTAAACATGGCCAAACAGGGGAACGAAAATCCTGCCTCCCCTACCGAAAACCCCGTGATTGTTTGGCTGAGCTACAACGTTCACGGTAACGAAACCTCGTCCAGCGAAGCCGCATTGTTGACATTATATGACCTCGCCAACCCTAACAACACCCAGTCAAAGCAATGGCTAAAAAACACCCTCGTGATTATAGACCCTTGCCTGAACCCTGATGGGCGGGATCGCTATGTAAATTGGTACACCTCTGTTATTGGAGCCAAATACAACCCGCAACCCAATGCCCGAGAACACGCAGAGCCCTGGCCCGGGGGCAGGAGTAACCATTACTACTTTGATTTGAACCGCGACTGGGCCTGGCAAACACAAACAGAAAGCCGTCAACGGGTAAAGCAATACAACCAATGGTTACCCCAGATACACGTGGACTTTCACGAACAGGGATATAACAACCCTTATTTCTTTGCTCCTGCTGCGGAGCCCTATCACGAAGTAATTACGCCCTGGCAACGCGAGTTTCAAAAGATAATTGGAAAAAATCATGCGCGGTATTTTGATAAAAATGGGTGGTTGTATTTTACAAATGAAAGATTTGACCTTTTTTACCCTTCTTACGGAGATACCTACCCTATTTATAATGGTTCTATTGGTATGACTTATGAGCAGGGAGGCATCCGAGCCGGATTAGGGATTATAACAGCAGAAGGCGACACGTTAACTTTGGAAGATCGGGTGCTTCATCATTTTACAACCTCCTTAAGTACCATTGAATCTGCAGCGCAAAACTCAAATAAATTGATTTTGGAGTTTAAAAAATACTTTACTGAAGACCGGTCGGGAGTGTTCAAGTCTTATGTTATTAAGAACAAACCGCAAGACAGGCAACGGCTGCAAGCTCTTTTTAATTTTTTCGATCGTAATAACATCAGCTACACAAATGCTACGGGCAACACCGTAGCCAAAGGGTATGATTATTTTACGGGCAAGACCGTTTCATTTACTATTTCCGGTGAAGATTACATAGTAAGCGCCACCCAACCAAAGAGCGCCCTTGTTCGAGTACTTTTTGACCCCAATCCTAAACTTACCGACTCGATCACTTATGACATAACCAGTTGGGCCCTGCCCTATGTTTATGGACTTACAACTTATGCTTGCACACAAAAAATAAACTTGTCTAATTCATCACCAGTGATGGCAAAAGTTCAAAATGCCGCAAAAGAGGCCTATGGATACCTGATCGCCTGGGAAGGAGTAGCTTCGGCAAAAATAGTAGCCGATTTGTTGCAGCAAGGGATTCGGGTGCGGCACTCAGAAGTACCCACTGTGGTGAACGGCCAGCAATACCCGGCAGGATCACTATTGGTTTTAAAAACCGGAAATGAAAAATTCGGAGCAGGATTGTGGGAAAAACTAAACAGAACCTGTAACGAAAACCATATTGAAATGGTAGAGCTTCGTTCGGGTTTGGTAGAAAAGGGTGTGGATTTTGGCTCATCAAAAGTGGTAGTAAATGATGCCCCCCGGATTGTTTTGTTAACGGGCAAACAGATCAGTTCTACATCGGTGGGAGATGTTTGGCATTTTTTAGATAAAGAACTTCAATACCCGGTTACTTTAATTGACGCTGAAAATATTCACCAGGCAAACTGGAATAGTTTTGATGTGCTGATACTCGTTGAAGGCTTTTATCCGTTTTTAAATGAATCGTCAGCTGCCGATAAGTTGGCTGCCTGGATTAGTAATGGTGGTAAAGTGATTGCCATGGAAAATGCTGTAAACCAGCTTACCCGGCAAAAATGGAGTACTCTGAAAATAAAAGACACTGAGTCGAAAACCGATAGTTTGCTCAAAAAAGATCTCTATTCGGCACTAAAAGGCTATGACGATCGAGAACGCGAAGCCGTACTAAGATCTACACCCGGATCGGTACTAAAAGTAGAACTCGACAATACCCATCCGCTTATGTTTGGGTACCCCACCGTCTATTACACTTTGAAAACCGATAACAACCTTTTCGAGTTTATTAAAGAAAGAGGGTGGAACGCAGGAGTTATAAAAAAAGAAAGCCAGCTTTCGGGCTTCGTGGGGTCCTTGTTTAAAGAAAAACTGAAGGACGGGCTTGTTTTTGGAAGCCAGGATTTGGGCAGAGGTTCAGTAATATATCTTACGGATAATGTGTTGTTTCGCAATTTTTGGGAAAATGGCAAGCTAATGTTTTGCAATGCCTTATTTCAATGTAAAACAGGGCAGAAACTTTTTTAGTTAGGCATTTCAGTAAAAGCATACGGCCGAAACAATCCGGCTCGGTTTGCAGTGGATACTTTAGATGACAAGTACAGCATTTTTTTGCTCTGTTATTGAGAGGCAGACAATAAACCTGCCTATAGGGCATCTCGTATTCCGGTTAAATATTTATTTAATCCTTTATCGTTTTTGGATCTTTCCAATAACACAATCAGCACATTGAGGTAATCAATTTCGTACTGCCGTCTGTAAGCAGCTCGCCCAAATTGAAAAACAGAGCGATATTGTTTCAGGATGATTTGTCCGGTAGTTTCCTTTTCTTCATTGTTAAGTTTGCTCCATTGAACAATCAGCCGGGTTAATGTAGCATAGAGCATTCTTATTTTTTCCCAGTACTCGTCAAAACTGCTATAAACAAAACCTCTTTGCTTGGCATAGTTGTTCAATTCTGTTTCAAAATCTCTATGAAAGGAAACTGCTCCTCTTGCCTTCACCCCAAAGCAGGAGAGCAAATGGGTTACAATGATTTGATTATAGTACGCTTGAAACACACGCTGGTTACTCACTTCCCCCTTCACCTTTTTATAAGCGTTAACTGACTTTTGCAATAATTCTAACATCTTAGTCCCGTCTGTTTCTAAGATTGCCTGACTCCGGTAAATATTGCCTAATTGAATAAAAAACTCTGGCGTCTGTGTTATTTGGGTATAGTTTTCGGCCATTTGTTCCAGTTGCATCATTTCCGCAACCAGGCTGTTTTGAATTTTTGAATCTACTTTCCCTTTTAAGTAATTTCGTATTATTTTTTTATACTTTACACTCAAATAGCGTTCTACAGTTTTCATACTATAGTACGCAAGTGCCTTGTTTTGAATCAACGCTTCAAAATAGCTGATGGCTTCCGTATCCATTCCTAAATTGGCATAAGCAAAGGCAAGTTTTTCTATGATTCCACTTTTTATTTCTCTTTCGGGCCTGAAGAAAGAGGCTTTAATCCGTTTCGTAATGGTATTGAGTTCTTGCCGCAGGTCGTCAATTGAATAGAAATCAATTTCAATTTTGCTGTTTAGATTTTCAATGGCATTAAGAGCCTCTTGCTCTAAGTTATAGGGTATTATATTTTCTTGGGTGGTAGAAGCTCTGAAGTAAAGTTTGTAAAACGGATCGCCATAGCATTGATAGGCACCCCAGGTATTCGTATTTGGGTAATGAGCATATACTTCGGAGCGGGCATTTCGGACAGCCGATCCAAATTCCACACCGTTGGTCATATTATTATAAAACACTTCTGCAAACTTTTCTGCAGCACTGTCGTTTACACTCCAGCCTGTTATCACGATGGCCTTAGCTCCCTTTTTTATCCATTTGATACCGATACTGGCAGCTAATTCTACCTTACCGCTATTACTGGTATCCCCCGGCAGGCCGACGGTTCCCGAATAACAACAATTTACAAATATCAGTTCTGGAGTATAGGGCATTTGCTCAATAAATTCTACATCAATAAATCGGGGATACTCTTCTTCGCCGATCACGCTTTTACCAATAATTATACCTGACCGCCGGTTTGTGTCTGAATCGTAAATACCATGAGCTGCAATGTGTAATATTTTGCAATCTGTGGTTACTAACTTTTTGGCTATCTCGATGCCTTCACTATTTAAGAGCAAATCTACTTTGTCGTTTAGTTTGTGTGCCAGTATGCTGTGTACTGTTTCTGCTTCCCGAGCAGCACTGGGCAATTGAGGAGCAAAGTCGGCACCCTGCAAATTTGGGTCGCCAATGACCAATGCACTGTTGGACTTGGAAATTAATGGATTGACCCTAAAATCCTTAGTAGAATATTGTCGGATCAACTTACTACTAACACATAAAGGCTTACTGCGGCCCATTCCTGGCTGTAGCAATTCCCAAGGTATTGATGCACTGCTATCGTCTATTACAAACAAGAGGCTATTTCGATTGCTGATGTTTTCTTTAAAAGTATTTGGAATCACCATCTCAAAAATAACGCCCGAGTCTTCAGAGTTCCACTGATTATCTGTAGAAATACTTTTCAGTATCCCTTTGAAAAGATCATAGTCCATTTTTACAGACATTTTTTCTTCTCTTGCGCTTAAAGTGGATGACTGATAATCCAGTTCCAGCACTTGTGTACTGGCGTCGAGGCTGCCGTTGATGGTGATGCGTTGCCACCAATCGCTGCCACTATCCACTGTTAGCCTGGTACGTTTCCCAAATTTAGAAATGAGCCGGTTCTGTTTCCATACTAAGGATAAGCCTTCATAGTTCTGGCTGATCAGGTTTTTGATGGTTAAAAAAGCAGCGATGGCTTTGTCTTCAAATAGTTCAATAAACTCTACTTCTTCAATAAGGGGGTTTTCGGGTTTGATGGCTCTTACTTTTCTATTTGCATTATGAATGCCCAATAATATGGCAAGCACAGAACTCCCCACGGACAGTTGCCCATAGTTGCTTCCAACAAGAAGCGAGGAAATAGGAATGGATTCTTGAATTCCATTGATTTTCAATAAATAACTAATACAGGCTTTTTCTACTGTTTGGCTTAGCAATTGAGGAGTGAAGTTTTCGTACTCACCAAGACCAATGACGATTGCGCCTTTAAAAGGATCTGTCGAACTTGCTATTGGCAAAAACAACTCATGCGTATGAAGCGGACCTGGATAAACCCCTAATTGAAATTTTGTAGATAAGGCACCTCCTAAATATTTGTCGGCTACAGCCTCGGCCAGCAATATTCCATCTCTGTTGAAATGCCCAATGATCAAAGGAGAGTTACTCATCTTCAAATCGCCGTTCACGATGCTTATTGCTAAAGGAGGCAGTTCCTGTTGTTGTTTTTCTTCTTCAGGAATTCCTAACAGAGTATGCACCACGCTTCCTTCATCAACAGATACAATACCCCCTGCCCGATCCAAAAAGTTTGCATTTTGAGTAGTTCCACTACGCGAAGCCTCACTTCTTCTAAAAGCAGCATCGTTTGTACTTCCATTTTTCAGGAGTTCTTTAATGCCATTAAACAGTATTTTTTCGCAGGCTAAGGCCCCATGAGAAACCTCTACATAATACAGATTTTGCTTCCGGTTCAGATTCTGAGGAATGCCGCTATCCCAGGTAACACTCTGATCGCCACGGGGTGTATTTTCAAATTCAATTCTTCCGTTGATATCGAAATAATTACACTGTGTCTGCTTATCCTTCCCCGCTACGTAAATAATTTTGTCGTATCCGATTTGTGGGGCAAAATTTAAAACTGTTTCCCGAAACTTTTTAAAATCGTTCCGCAGATTCGAATCGGGTATCTGCCACTTCATGCCCAACTGGTCTATAAATTTTCTCCATGTATCTTCTTTTGTAAAATCATGTTCTGCACCGTCTTTTTCAATTGGCAACAGATGGAGTAAGCCCTTGAATTTTGCAAAAATATTAATAAGGCTATTCATATTATGCACCGGATCAATCCCCTCCAGGGTCTTTACCATGGAATCTTTTCCTGCTAATACGTAGGGAATGCGGTAGGAGCCTAACCAGGGTGTTCCCAACAAAATCATACGAAAGTCTTTTTGTTGGTTCAGTTCATCCCACAAAGCTTTGTCTTGAAAGGCCAGTTCGCGCGCTACCAACCCTCCCATGGAATGTGCCAAAATACTTAGAGTGTATTGTGTGTTTTTGGTTTTATTGCTTTCATCCAGTTTTTGCTTGATTTGTTTCACTTTCTGTATTAATAGCTTCCCCGCTTCGGGCACACTATTGCGCCAATCGTAAGGGAAGGTAACCACATCATAGTCGGGTAATAGATATTCCATAAGCTTTTTGTAGCTTGTGGCAATAAGCCCTACAGCTTTTACATTAAAGGGCTTTTCTACGTCCAATTTTGCCAGACCACCACTTACAAAACGCAGATAGTTGATCCAGAATCGCTTATTGTCAATATCAAGAGTAGAACCCATTATACCGGGCAATAGAACGACGATAGATTTATTGCCTGAAACCTCATCTCGAAAAATATTTCCGTACTCAATAAGACCCCGTACATCTTCGTCAGAAGTTACAGTTGTATAAGTTTTAAAATCTTTCAGATTGCCGATCGGCAACAGCAGTGCATTTTTTAAAGCCTCCTGGGTTCTGGGGTTTTTAAAATAATTAAAGTGACTAACATTGTTGTTTTCGTCGTAGCAGTAAAGAAGTGGCTGCATTCTTGGGCTGCAATGATACATGGATTTTGTGTTCACCACAAAATCATTTTTATCCAAAAAAACCAGTC
>JBDHYK010000119.1:0-9881 GCA_039811305.1 Niabella sp. | reverse complement strand
TCGGCTATACCTTGATTGGTGAAAACAAGGTGCAGGAAGTTAAAGAAAAGTTTGACGCATTACGAAGCACTCCGCACGAACTGCATTTTATTGGGCATTTACAGACCAACAAAGTCAGGGATGTTTTGAAGTTTGGGGTGAACTGTATTCAGTCGCTCGACCGCATTTCCTTAGCAGAGAAATTACATCAACGGCTTGTATCTGAGAATAAAACGATGAACGTTTTGATTCAGGTAAATACATCGGGTGAACCAAGCAAGTTTGGTGTTGCGCCTTTGGATGCTGTTTCGTTTGTAGAGCAGGTTTCTTCGTACGCTACATTAAAAATTAGAGGCTTGATGACAATAGCGCTGTTTAGCGCTGAAATAGAAAAAGTGAGACCCTGTTTCCGGTTATTGAAACGCCTGCAGAATCAAATTAGTCAGTTGAACCTTCCGGGTGTTGAAATGGAGGAATTATCAATGGGCATGAGCCATGATTTTGAAACTGCGATCGAAGAGGGAGCCACCATCGTTCGCGTGGGTACCGCAGTTTTTGGGTCCCGTATCTATCCCGATAGCTATTATTGGAACGAGCAAACAAGTGCAGATCATGGATCGTTATGACGGGCATATTATTTATACGATTGGTCACTCCACACACGAGTTGAATACATTTCTTAAAATGCTAACTTCTTTTTCGGTACAGGTGCTGGTAGATATACGACGTTTTCCCGCATCCCGAAAGTTTCCTCAATTCAACAAACAAAGCCTGGAAGCTTCTTTATTGAGCCGCGGCTTCGGCTATGTACATTTTTCTGCGATGGGGGGACGTCGGCCGGTAAAGAAAGATTCAAAAAATACCCGATGGCAAAATAAATCTTTTAGAGGCTATGCAGATTATATGGAAACTGAAGATTTTAAAACTGCCGTTACCCAACTGGAAGCTTTAGCATTAAAAAAAACCGTCGCCCTTATGTGTTCAGAATCCTTATGGTGGCGTTGTCACCGATCTATGGTAGCCGATTACCTGAAGGCCAGGGGGTGGAAGGTATTGCATATTATGACGGTAAATAAAGCCGAAGAACATCCTTATACTTCCCCTGCAAGAGTAGTAGGGAGTGAGGTGTTTTATAATTAAATAAATCTACAAAATCAATCGTCCGGGGATGAAAAGTTTTCAAATAGGGGATCACGTGGCATGGAACTCAGAGGCGGGAAAAGTTTCTGGAATTATTATTAAAGTAAATACCCAGAACTTTGACTATAAGGGCTATATTCATCATGCCACGCCAGATGAACCGCAATACGAATTAAAAAGCGACAAAAGTAACCATATTGCAGCCCACAAAGGGAGTGCTTTAACAAAACTGAAACCGAAAGAATAACGTGAAAACAATTGCCGAACGAGTGATCGCTTTTAATAGCGAGTTGCATTATAAAGGTTCTTTACCAGAAGGGTTTGGTGTGTTGAACCCTTTTCGGGAAAATCCCGAAACCATGGAAGTGATGGCGAAGTTTTATCGTAAGTTTTATAACGATACAAAAGAACGAAAATTCCTTATCGGCATCAATCCCAGTCGCCACGGCGCAGGTCTTACGGGTGTTCCCTTTACCGATACCAAGCGGTTGGAAAAAGTGTGTGGTATAAAAATGGATAGTGTATATTCTCATGAGCCTTCCTCTGTGTTTCTTTACGAAGTGATTGAACAATACGGAGGCCCCGAAAAATTTTATAAAGATATTTACATAAACTCTCCTTTTCCTTTAGCGATTATTCGAAGAGCAGAAAACGGGAAATGGCTCAACGTAAACTATTACGACGATGCCCAATTATATGAAGCAGTAAAACCCTTTATGATTGAAAGCCTGAAACAACACATCGAAATAGGAGTTAGGACAGACAAGGTGTATGTGTTGGGTAAAAAGAATCTTAACTTTTTACAAAAGATAAATAAAGAAGCGAAACTGTTTAAGGAGTTGGTTTGTGTGGAACATCCCCGATATATTCAACAATACAAATCGAAAGACAAAGCATTTTATATTGACAAATACCTGCTAACATTAAAAAGTGTATAGGCAGCATAAGCGAGGTTCCAAAAATATAATCGGATCTGTTTATCTTAATTTTGCTAACTTTGCGGCCAAAATAAAAAAGAATTTTAATGTCAGGAGCTTTAAAACCATTGGTATATTCCTGCTCGGGCTGCTCCAGTGCAGCACAGATGGCGAATTATGTTGCCATTCAGTTAGATCGTTCCGGTCAGGCCGAAATGTCGTGTATTGCGGGTGTGGGAGGTAATGTAAAAGCTTTAGTTAAAACAGCAAAGTCCGGAAGAGAAATTATTGCGATTGATGGCTGCCCTTTAGCTTGCGTAAAAGCCTGCCTGGCAAACCACGATGTAGTTCCCGAAAAACATTTTGAACTTACCGGTTATGGTGTTAAGAAGCAAAAACATGTTGACTTTGACCCTGTTGAAGCAAAAGCGATCTTAGAAGATATTGCTTCTCAGCTTTCTTGAGTTCGGTTTCTCTTTATTTTTCAACGGTTTTCGAGGTATAGGATATTAGCTACTTTTCTTTCTCCCTGATGATCCCATTGTTTATTATCGGATGGGTGGTTGACTACTCCTTTGCCTTTAATCCACATTGTCGAAGACCCGCCCCCATCAAAGTTAATGGCATCACTACAGCCCAACCATTGCAGGATTTTCGTAAGCTCCCCGAGGCTCATTCCGGCGGCTTCTTTGTTTCTGCCATCCACCACTATGAATAGTATTGTTTTATTTTTTGTTATTCCTACAGCAGTTCTTGGGTGCCTGTTATTATTAAAAGCATTCGAGTCAAGTTTTTCCTTTTTGTTGTTAAAAAGTAGCAACGGCCCGTTAAGCATCACATTGGAAACTTTTAAACTACTGTGTTCCCAGTTTTCGGAACCATTCCACTTTCGAATCAAGAGCTTTCTTTTCTCGAGTACTACGGCTGCTTTTTGGTGAAAGTCGCGGTTACCGGATTTTGATTTTCTATTTTCGTTTATGACTGTACCATCCACTTTTGTATAATCAACCGAACGGCCATTTTTCATGTCAAAAAAATTCCCGTTAATGGCTACCAAAGCGTTATGACCTTTTACAAAATCACTTAGGGTTAATAGTGTAATCGGGTCGGCAGCTATTTTAAAGCGATTCTTTCTGCTTGTTTTTATGGCAACATAGCTGATATACTGTTTCGAGCCGAACAGACTGCTGTCTTCAAAATGATATTGGTGGATTTGTACCCGTTTATTGAGAGTATTAATTTGCCAGTTGGCGCTTACGAGTGCTAAAGAATCGTAATTCTGAGCCTTACTGTCCCATATCAGAAGTAACAGACTTACGATTCCACAGAAATATCTAATCCGAAGCATTTTTTATTTTTTATTTATTTAATTTAGCTAAGCAATTATAAAAAATGATTGCAACTCAGCAAAACAAACCCAGTCAGGTATTACAAAAGTTTACATTGGTTGGGGTTTACATTGATAGAAACCAGAATCGTATCAACCAATAAATCTTTTTTTTGGCAAATGTGTGCAAAGAATTCTTCTACCAAAAGTAATATAATTTATCTCATAATTGTAGCGTCCTTAGGGTATTTTGTTGATATTTATGATCTGGTTATTTTTTCAATTGTTCGAATTGAAAGTTTTCGAGACATTGGAATTGCCGAAAACCTGATGCGCACCGGAGGTGAGTATGTGTTGAACATGCAAATGGGGGGCTTGCTGCTTGGAGGAATATTTTGGGGTGTTGTCGGTGACAAATACGGCAGAATTAAAGTGCTTTTTGGTTCCATATTGTTGTACTCGGTTGCCAATATTGCAAATGCTTTTGTTGATTCACTACATTACTACGCCATTATACGGTTTATTGCGGGGTTGGGCCTGGCGGGTGAATTAGGCGCAGGTGTTACCTTGGTAAGCGAGAGTATGCCAAAAAATAAGCGGGGGTATGGTACCATGTTGATTGCAACTGTAGGCGTGTTGGGGGCAGTGGCTGCTTTCAATGTGGCTACTCATTTTGCGTGGCGCAATGCATACATCGTAGGCGGAGTTATGGGATTATTACTCTTAATATTGCGTGTAGGCACCTTTGAGTCGGGGATGTTCAGAAGCACGCTCAGCTCTGCCGTAAACAAAGGCAAGCTTAGCATGTTATTTACCAACAAAAAGAGGTTTCTGCGCTACCTCTATTGCTTATTGATTGGCCTTCCCATATGGTTCGTTGTAGGCATTTTTGTTACCCAGGCTCCGGAGTTTGGCAAAGCTTTAAAAGCTCCTGAAACGCTCAGCGCGGGCAAGGGGATTCTGTATTGCTATCTTGGTATTTCTCTGGGAGATCTGCTGGCAGGGCTTTTGGCACAGATCACAAAGTCGAGGAGGTTGGCGGTATTCGTCTTTCAAATTGGGATCCTCATTAGCTCCACCTTGTATTTGAGCAGCACGGGCATTACCGAGTTCCGGTTTCGATGGCTGGCTTTTTTTATGGGGTTGGGTGTGGGTTATTGGGCTACTTTTGTTACGATTGCTTCCGAACAGTTCGGCACCAACCTGAGATCCACAGTAACCACTACCGCCCCTAATTTTGTGAGAGGTGCACTGATTCCCAGCACCTTTGTTTTTGAGTATTTTGTGGGTTTTGGGAATATTATTACAGCAGGGTTTATCATGATTTTTCTGCTCACAGCTATCGCTATTTTTGCCCTTAGCCGCTTAAAAGAAAGTTTTAACAGAGATCTGAACTATCTGGAGCATTGAAACGCCATCCTGTTTCAATAGTTTCTCTCCTATATTGCACCTGTTTTTGAAGAATTTCATGTTTTTTTGCTGTTCGTATTTTTCAATGGTGATGAAACAACTTGCAGGCATTCAAAGCGTCACACTACTCAACTGAAAAAGACGCTTTTTAAAACTATCTCTGCCCTAAATCTATCTTCTTTTGAAATGGTTTATCTTTACCGCATGAATTTTCTGGCCCATGCATACCTTTCTTTTGGCAACAAAGAAATATTGTTGGGCAATATGATCAGTGATTTTGTAAAAGGCAGTCAACAATATCGCTATCCATCGGTTATCCATAAAGGGATTGTATTGCATCGGTGTATTGACAGTTTCACTGATGCCCATCCTGTTACAAAAGAAGCCAAGGAGGTTTTTAGATCGGAGTATCGTTTGTATAGTGGTGCTTTTGTGGATGTGGTGTATGATCATTTTTTGGCTAAGGATCTTTCAGAGTTCAATACAGAAGAGGAACTACGTCAGTTTGCGCAGCAATGCTATCAGTCATTGAATACACAACAACAGTGGATGCCTAAACAATTTGCACGCATGTTCCAGTACATGAAAACTCAGGATTGGTTCAGCAACTACCGATCACAGTGGGGCATCATGCGGAGTTTTAATGGATTGGTGATGCGCAGCAGTTTTTTGCACGATGCATCCAAGGCAGGAGTACTCTTACAAAGCAACTACGATTTTTTGGAAAATTGTTTTCTGAAATTTTGGAAAGACTTAAAACCCTTTGCAAAAAATAAATTGGAAGAATTAATCAATACGTAAACAAAATAAAATGAAACGAATTCTGTTAGCACTTATTTTTCTAACTGGCCAACAGCTAATACAGGCACAGCCATTGGCATCTGTAGATAAATCTCCTTTGGATCAGGTTTATTTTCCCGAAGGGTACCCCTCTTTGAAGTTAAGAAATACGAAAGATGCACTTCGGATGCGTGTAATTTACAGCCGGCCATTTAAGAACAACCGAGCCATTTTTGGAGCCGATCTGGTGCCTTACGGAAAAGTATGGCGCTTAGGTGCCAACGAGGCCACAGAAATTGATTTTTTCTCTCCTGCTAAGGTTGGCAATGTAAAAGTCCCCGTGGGTCGTTACACCATGTATGTTTTGCCCACAGAAAAAGAGTGGACCTTCATCATAAATAAAGAAACAGATATTTGGGGTGCATTTAAATATGACCAGGCCAAAGATGTTGTGAGGATGTCTGTACCGGTAAGAGTTTTGGAAAAGTCAGTGGATCCTCTGACAATTGGATTCGAAAAAATTAAAACCGGCGCCAATTTAATTGTATCCTGGGATACCTCCTCGGCCGTTTTGCCCATCAGTTTTTAATTCCATCTTGTAATGAAATTATTGATCTCTATTTGTTTGATATTCTCAGTTGCCTGGGCTTCCTGTAATTCTTTTACAACGGATGCCCCAAAAGCCGATACGACTGCCTTAGTTGTAAGGCCTCAGGGAGTAACACCGCCTCTTCCCGATAAAAATATGTATGCGCCCGTGGATGTTTCGCCCATGGATATGGCGTATTTTCCGCCTAATTATCCACAACAGAAAATGATCGGCTCATTAAATGATCCACCCATTATGCGTATTATATACAGCAGGCCGCACCTACAGGGAAGAAATTTATTTCACGATATTTTACATTATGGAGAACCCTGGCGTTTGGGCGCTAATGAAGCAACAGAATTGCAAGTGTATGAACCCATTAGCTTTGATGGAAAAAAATTGCCAAAAGGGCGTTATACCCTATATTGTATTCCTCAACAAAACCAATGGACTGTAGCAGTAAACAAAAATGTGGATACCTGGGGTTTAACGATGGATAGCACGAAAGACCTGATTCGTGTTACGGCACCTGTTACATCTGGCAAGTCGCGATTAGAATTTTTTACCATAGTGTTTGAAAAAGGTACCGGTAAAACCGGAACCCTGCTTATGGGCTGGGAGGATGTGGAAGTAAGACTGCCCTTTTCTTACTAAAAACTTCTCATTTTGGTTTTTCAAAAGAAACAACTAAATCGTTACAAACAAAACAAAAAATAATTTAAAAACCGATTAAAAAAATCAATGTAATGAAAGACGAAAGAGAAAGCGAAATTGGCGAAATTGACGTCCGGGAGCTGATTCCCATAAAACGACACGAACTTCTGTTAGCACTTTTCAAAGAACTACCGGTAAACGATAGTTTTACCTTTATTAACGACCACGATCCACTACCTCTTTATTACGAGTTTCGCTCCATTCACGGCGATGTAGTAGGCTGGGAGTATATTAATAAAGGCGGCAGAGAGTGGAAGGTGAAAGTTACAAGAACCGAAGCATCACAAGGGAAAGATTTTAAAGGGATATCCACCTTGATAGACCTAAGAAAAGTGGAAGAAAAAGACTGGAAACACGTGGTATTTCATCGCTATGGTATGATGGAGGAGGGGGATACAATGGAACTGGTGTCAGCGCAGGATCCAAAAGAAATTCATGGAGTGTTTGTACAAAAATTTGAGGGGAAACATTCCTGGATCTATCAGAAGAACCAGCCCGGCGAGTATATTGTGCACATTACCAAAAAAGTAGCAAGTGGCTTGGGTGATGATGGTTATGCCGTAGTGAACGAGTTTGATGTGCGCCCCTATACGCCTACTGAGCGCCACGAAATGTTTTACAAAGCTTTTGAAGAAATAAAACCAGGCGAAGCTTTTGTTTTTATTAATGACCATGATCCAAAACCACTTTACTACCAAATGGAAGCCGAAAGCACCCAACCTTTTAAATGGGAATATCTGGAAAAAGGGCCCGAAGAATGGAAAGTAAGGGTGATTAAAACGAAAGAAAAACAGTGATTGTTTTATTGCCGTAACCTCAGTTCTGGCAAACTGTTCTTGTATCTGCCTAAAAAAGGATCGTGCTACCCTCAAAAACAAAGTAAAAAATGGGGGTCTGAATTTTTTAGCGCAACAATGGCTTAAAAGCGAATAGGAGTAAAGAACTGCAACAGAAACTGTATTCTGTTCTTTTCCAACACATGTAAGGAGGTTGTTTTCTATCTAAGATAACAGCCTCCTTTTTTAAATCCAAAGCGCTGCTTTCCTTTTCCTGTCGTTCCATGATGGCTCCTGCCGTTCTATATGCCCAAAAATAACGAAGTGCAATTTTTTAGAAATTTGTTCTTTTACCCAAATTTTGAAAAATCTGGGTACCAGCTGCGGAGCCTACATATAAACGAACCTATACAGCCATTTTGATTTCTGGGAAACCTCTGATGAAAACAATTGTCTAACCTCGTTCCCTTCCTCCTCCATCCGATTTTCAAAAGATTTGAAAGCGTAAGCGATCACTAATTTTAGTGATCCGATTAGATATGCAAATAGATGATAAACAATACGTTAGCATTTCAATTTTCGTTTTTCGAATTGCCTTTGTTGAATCTGTTTTATTATTTTCAAAAAAATAGTAATAAATTTAATGTGTATTGCTGTAATCAAAGGAAAACGAAACGTTGATATAGATGAAGCAAGTATCAAAAAAAATAGTTAACAGCCAACGAAACCCACCTGACCCCTGAGTGGGACATTTCATTCAGTACAGGATGCGAAGTTTGATACCCATTTCCCTGCAAAATAAAACAACAACCCTATTGCTGCAAATACGATTCCAAATAATTATCTAAAAATGAGGCCATGAATACGTATACCAATCCAAACAAAATTCAATTTTTAGGAAAAACTGTAGGGAAAACAGAATCAAAAACCTTATATGATGTGGAAACGTATGAAGTGGGTGTAACTCGGGGCGTGGAAAGTAAATTGTTTGAGAAAACGATGAAGCCAGATGATTTTATCGAAATTACCTACGATGATAATACCACCTGGTTAGGAACGACGGAAGAATACAGCCGCATTTTTGCGTCCCAATCTGATTTGAGAACGATTACCACCACAGGCAGTGATACAGTATTAAGTATTCCCCATTTTCTGGAAGAAACCAGAGAAGGGGATAGGGGTCTGCTTGGGAAAATTGCATTAAAAATATTGAAGCTATTTATAAGAAAGACAAATGTGGTTGGAGAAAGTGTTTTGGAATTGGCCAAAAAGTTTGAAGATAAAAAATTGGAGAAAAGCGAGGGCTTGTACCTATTATCGGAGAATTTTACATTAGAGAAGGCGCCAGATCCTAAAGAGATGGGTTCTGAGAACCGGTTATTGTTCATTCATGGCACTGCCTCATCAACTCAGGGTTCTTTTGAGGACTTGAAAGTGAGTGTATCAAAAAGTGCATGGTCTTCAATTTTTGAAAATTATAATAAAAGTGGCGAAATTGAAAAAAAACAGAATGTACTATGTTTTCAACACCGAACCCTTACCAAAAGCCCGATTGAAAATCTTTATGATTTGGTTTTGGCATTGCCCGCGAAAGTAAAACTCGATATTGTTACCCACTCCAGAGGTGGTTTTGTGGGTGAACTTTTGGTACGCTTTACCGAAAACTCGAACGGGTTCGATGAATTGTTTTTAGAAGCCTCCGAGCTACCAGATAAAGACAAAATACTTATTAAAGGTATAAGAAAGTTACTTCTTGAAAAAGAGATTACTGTTGAAAAGTTTGTACGGGTAGCCTGCCCGGGTGGCGGTACCAGTCTGATGGGCCAAAGGGTAGAGCATATTTTCAATGTTCTGATCAATTTATTCAACTACAGTATGGGAGCTACGGCAGCAGCACCTTTTGTGGATATTTTAAAAGACCTGATCCTTACGGCTGTTGAACAAAAAAACAATACCCATATCTTACCCGGCCTTCAGGCAATGGATCCCGCATCCGCATTTGTTAAGTTGCTCCGCAGCCCAATCGCTGTTAACGACTTAAACCTAAAGTTGAAAAACCAACTGTTTGTTATCTCCGGAAGTGGTGAGTTGAACCCGAATTTAAAAGGCTTAGGTGTTCTGTTGTCCCGACTGGTTTTTTTGGATAAAAATGATTTTGTGGTGAACACAAAATCCATGTATCATTGCAGCCCAAGAATGCAGCCACTTCTTTACTGCTACGACGAAAACAACAATGTTAGTCACTTTAA
>JBDHYK010000118.1:0-9939 GCA_039811305.1 Niabella sp. | reverse complement strand
TCGTACCTGTCAAAATAAGGGTTGTTGTTTCCGGCAGTATAACTGCTGTTTTGTATTTCATTGGGTACCAACCAATAATCTTTGTACTGGCGAATGTCCCAATCGGGCGATCCCCAAACCAACATACTGTACATGGGGTCGTAACCGGCGTAACCTCCAAATCCGGTATTGGGTGAGTTGTGGTTATTATAAGCCACTGAAGTAGATAAAGAAAACTTTTTTAGTTTAATGTCTCCACCTAAGCTATAGGTAATTTTATCGAAGAAGGAGTTGGGGTAGGTACCTTTGTTTTTTACCCAGGTAGCCGATGCTCTGAAGCCTCCCAGTTCACCGGTTTGAGCAATGCTCAGGTTATTATTTAAAATATAGCCCTGTTGTTGAAAGTTTTTAAAATTGTCTTTTCCGATAGGTGAATAAGGCATTGCCTTCATAGTCTTACTAACTGGGTCCCACTGAATCACCTGTTGCCCTTCTAAGGGAGGCCCCCAGGAACCATCGGCGGATCGAACGTAGTTGTTTGTTGCAGAATTGACCACCCTGCCATATTTTGACTGCATTTCGGGTATAGCTAAGTACCCTGCCTCAAACATGGAGCTGCTATTGAAAGAAATGGTAAATCCTTTGCCTAAAGCCCCCTTGCGGGTAGTAATCATAATGGCTCCACTACCGCCTCTTTCACCGTAAAGTGCAGATGAAGTGGCGCCTTTCAGAAAGTTTATTGACTCAATATCGTCCGAAGGGACGTCCCGCAAACTCATATTTCCGTAGGGAACCCCGTCTATTACAATTAAAGGGCGCTCCCCCCTGATGGTAATGTCGGGTGCTTCCATAAACTCAGGGCTGTTTTTTACATTCATACCTGCAACTTTGCCGGTTAGCGATGTTGCCACATCCACACCTTTAACGGTTTGCAGGGTATTGCCTTTTACTTCCTGAGTGGCATAGCCCAGCGCCTTCTCCTGCCGCTTAATACCTAAGGCCGTAACCACAACGGCATCTAAGTTTTCTGCTTGGGCGGGTAGAAGTTGCACATCCAATTTTGATTTTCCGCCCACGGCAATTACCTGCGTAGTATAGCCAATATAGGAAAACTCGAGGTTGTCGGCCGAAGTGGCTCTAATTTCAAATGTACCATCTGTAGCAGTCGCCGTGCCCACCCCCGATTTAAGAGCGCGTACCGATACGCCTTCAAGAGGTGATCCTTTCTCATCTGAAACGGTACCAGTTATTAATTTAGTTTGTGAAAACCCTGTTGCGCTTGCCAGCAAGAACAAGAATAACAACTTTGAAAATTTACTCATAGAATTTATTTTTTAGAATATGACAAGAGAAAAATGGAAATATTTTATATTATATTGATTATCAAATTGTTGTGTTGTAATTTTTTGATGATCGCCTATCGTTACTTATCAGATGAAGCCATATTGACTGCAATTTTGCAGATTCAAATCTCAGTATTTGAACAAGATAAAACAAATTTAGCTCCCCTACATTACCACTACAAAAAAAAGAATTTTATTGAAAATCAATTGATTATAATACCACAAAACTATGTTTTAAAATTTTTGGTTTATTTTTGTTGAAATTAGTGCAATACGATTGTGAAAAACAGACTTTTTTTTACCTGCTTCCTGTTTGGGACGGTTTTTTTGTATTCTACCCGACTTTATAGTCAGGCAACAATTGGTAAGCCCGATATTCTGAATTATTTTTACGAAGATCTAAAATCGGGAGCACAAACCTGGAAGATTCAACAAGATCGGTTGGGCAACATTTATTTTGCCAATAATTCTGGTTTACTTTCCTATAATGGTAATGAATGGAAGTTAGTACGTTTGCCCAACAAGACCATCGTGCGATCGCTTTATATTGCCGAGGATAACAAAATTTATGTGGGTGGGCAGGATGCTATCGGGTATTTCTTTCCCAACCAACAGGGTACACTGATCTATCATTCTTTAACCGAGTTAATTCCCGCTCAACATCAAAAGCTGGGCGACGTATGGAACATTGTAAATTACCAAAACGATATTTTCTTTCGCACGGCTACCAGTATTTTAAGGTATATAACAAAGGAGAAACGCTTCACTATTTATATCGCGCCTGAGCGGTCGAGTTGGGAATTTATGGGGGTGAGTCCTGGCGGGTTTTTTGCACAAAACGGAAAACATGCATTTTTTAAGTTTGATACCCACCAGTGGCAGCCAGTACCCAACCCGTTACCACAACAAAGTCTGATTACAGCAGTTGTTGGCTACGGAAAAGATACCTCCCTGATAACGACGCTAACGCATGGCCTCTTTTTAATGATGCCAACAAAAATTTGGCCACTAAAAGTAAGTCAACGCATTTCAAATAGTCAGGTCTTTTGTGCGCTCCAGGTAAGTGATAAGCTGTTTGCATTAGGTACGGTTTCGGATGGTGTTTTTTTAATTGATAAAACGGGAGCAACGGTGATGCATTTTTCTACCGGAAACGGAATGCAAAACAATAATGTACTTTCGTTGTATAAGGATGCCCATTCTAATTTATGGGCGGGCCTCGATGCAGGTATTGACTTAATTAATTATCAGTCGCCGTTTACCAAAATAACTCCCTTGCCACTCAGTCCGGCGCCTACCTACACCGTAAATATTTTTAAAGGTAAAATTTATTTGGGTACTTCTGATGGTTTGTTTAGTGCAAACCTTACGGTACCTGAAAATGAAGACCTCAGTTTTTCTCAAGAACCGTTTGTAAGGGTTAAAAACTCCGATCGGCAGGTTTGGAACCTTTTTAATAATGGTGAGCAGCTTCTGATGGCACACCACAATGGGTCTTTCGAAGTGGTGGGCAATCAGGCAACGCAGTTGGACAAAAGTTTTTGGGGCACCTGGCTTTATCGGCAAATTCCGGGCGGGCAAAACCTGGTGGCCGGAACGTATGATGGCATACAATTGTTTGTTCATCGCAAAAAGACATTGGTTCCTACAAAAGAACTGGGAGCTTCACTTAATGAGTCGTTAAGATTTATAGAGATTGACGGTGCAAAAAAGATCGTTTGGGCGTCACACCCCTATCGGGGGATATTTAAAATTGATATGGCTCCCAATTTTGACAGGATTATTCGCGTAAAACGGCTCACCCAAAAAAACGGGCTGCCAGGGAATATGAACAATTTTGTTTTTAAAGTAAGAGGTGATATTGTTTTTGCTACCGAAAAGGGCATTTATGAATTTGATGAACAGCAGCAATTATTTAAGCCCTCTGCAAAATACGCTCCGGTGTTTGGCACAACTTCTGTTAAATACATGGTAGAAGACAAAAAAGGCCGTATCTGGTATGCCACAGAGCAGGGTATGGGTGTGGTGGAGGGCAGCAGGGTAGAGCCCATACCCGAGTTGGATGGAAAACTGATAGCAGGTTTTGAAAATGTGTATCCCTACAATGATCATAACATTTTTATTGGCTCCAACAAAGGAATGATCCACCTGAACTATGCCATCTATCAAAAAAGCACATCAACAATAAATGCGAAACTCAATAAAGTAGTTGCCACCGGTTTCAGGGATTCGCTTCTTTTTAATGACTATTTTTCGGATAGGGGAGAAGTAGTGAAAACACAATCTGAGCGGCTTATCTATCGGCTAAAACCGGTGTTTTCTTCTTTTCATTTTGAGTTTTCATCCGACCGCCTGGGGGGCGGAAGCAAAATTTCCTACACCCACCAGCTTGAAGGTTTCGACAAAGAGTGGTCTGCATGGTCCGAGCGAACGGAGAAAGATTACACGAACCTGTCTTATGGCAGGTACACCTTCAAAGTAAAGGCGCGAGATAATCTTGGCAATATTTCAGAACCGGTTTTTTATACTTTTGAAGTGCTTCCAAGGTGGTACCAAACAAACTTAGCCTATACCGGTTATCTGCTCTTATTGGGAACCATCATCTATTTAGTTAGTAAAATTCAAAAAAAACGGCTGGAAACACAAAGAAGAAAACACGAAAGTGAGCAGGCACACCTGAAATATGTTCACGACCTGGAATTGGGGCATAATGAAAAGAAAATTATTCAGTTAAAAAACGAGAAATTAGAGACTGAGGTGCTTTACAAAAACAAAGAGTTAGCCACTACCACAATGCATTTGTACAAACGCGGGCGGCTCTTAGGCAAAATCAAAGACGACCTTTCGGAGGGTATTGGCAGCCTGAAACACCAGGAAGACAAAGCGGCGTTTAAAAAACTAATAAAATTATTAGCAGAAGAGGAAAAACAAGATCAGGATTGGGAACAGTTTGCCATTCACTTTGATCAGGTACATAATAATTTTCTCAACAAAATAAAGAAAACGTATCCAGGTTTGACGCCGGGAGATTTGAAAATTTGCGCATATCTTAAAATGAATTTATCCTCAAAAGAAATTGCACAACTATTAAATATTTCTTTAAAAGGGGTTGAGATAGGCCGGTACCGACTCAGAAAGAAAATTGGAATTTCTCAGGAAACTAATTTAATTGATTTCATTCTGCAGTTTTCCTGACTTGCAAATAAAAATCTGCCAAACGCTACTCCATTGTTGTGGTATAGTGTAGCAGCCGCCCGTCTGAAGTAATTCCTTCGATTACAACTCTGAAGGCATCAGTAACATCATTATTGTAAAACGACAAAAGTATTTCTTTTTTTAGAGGGTCAATTGCAACATTAGGATTCCAATACAGGGTAGTACGCACATCACGGTTGGTTCCCGCTGGTATTTCTCTGCTGTAATATTTGGGTGAATAAAACTCCCGAATGGCGGTATAGCCCTGTAGTCGGCTATCTGAGAGTTTCTTGTCAGATGACTCCTGAGCAATATCGTCTCCTTTGCGGGTATAAATTGCAATAGCGCCATTTGCACCATTAAAGCCGCCCATGAATGGAGGTCGGAACACTTTAATAAAAGCTACGTCTGATGGGTTGACGGTGGCTACAAAACTTACGTCGGCGGGTACTTCATCTATGTACAATTGGGGGGCACCTCCCCGCCAGTTCAAACTGGCATTATTTCCCTGACCAGAGATCTGCAATCCGGCTACTTTGCCTTGCAAATAGGTAAAAATGTCGAGTGCTGATTTTGAAAACGGATCATTCACCAAGTCAAATTGAATCCCCTCGCCTGTAAACATACCGGACGCATATTTTTCGTCCAATAGCTGAGCTTGGGATTTCCCTCTTGCTTTTATGGTTACGGTTTCTAACTCTTTATACTTTGTTCTTTCAGCATTTTCGCGGGCTTCCAATATTCTTCCCAGGTGGTAAGCAGATCCCGATGTGTCGGGAAACAAGGTTGGAATTAAGTTTTTACTTACTGCCGGCATCCTAAGTTTGTAAGGCATAAATTGAACCAACGCTCCTTGCAGCACTTTGTCTTTTAGCTGGTAATACACTTTGGCTGTATCAAAAAATATCAGAGAGGCGTCGTTAAAGCTGCCATCGCGCTCTACGGGAATTAGAAACATATTGCCTGGAGCATCTTTCTGCTTCAACAGAACCATCACACTGGCGCCCGTTCCAATTTGTCCGGGCATTACACCCAGTACTTTACCTGAAAGTGAAAGATAGCTGGTATCTTTTGCATGTGCAAGTTTAGGATGGTTTCCCGATAACACAGCTTCCCAATTAAAGCGGCGCCAGCCATGGGTTAGCATCACCAAATCCAGATCCTGGCGAACTTTTTCAGTACTGTCTTTAAAATAATAGGCAGGGTGGTGTACCCTTCCTTTCAAATCGCTGGTAAGCATCAGCCGAGATAAAATGTTTTCGCTGCTATCGGCGCCAATAGCCAAATCGGTAACTGCGATAGATATAGAAGAACTGAACGATTCGGGGATAGATATTTTTATTTCGTCCCGTGCTCGGTAACTTAGTCCCCAACGTTCCACCTCAAAGGCTGGTTTTACGATGTAAGCATCCTGATTATGGATATAACTGATGCGTTCCGCCAAAGGTTTCCAGGTTTTGTCAAAAACGGTAACCGTCAATACCCCGTAGGGCAGGTTGTCGGTAGGCAGCACCACGCTTATTTTTCCAGATCGAGTAGCTTTTGACACCAAAAACACCGCGTGTTGGTTCAATGTGCCTACGACATGCAAGGAGTCCATCGTCTGTGCAAAATCAGGCGAAATATTAATTAAAAATATTTGTTTGTCTTTTCCTGGAGCCACCTGTAGGGTAATTCCGTTAGTCTTTGCCGCAGGTAGATTTGTGGTTTTTTCAATATTTTTTTCATCTTTCCACTTTGCTTTATAGCTGACGCCAGGTTGGGGAACGATATAAAAGTATCCCATTCCATCGTGTTGCACGCGGAGGCTGTCAATTTTTTTCCCATCCTCACCAGATACTACGCCCTTTATTTTTACGGGTTGTCCCCATTGGTCGGTAGCTTTGAATGCTATTTTATTACTGATGCCTGCAACCATGTCTCCTCCTTCGGGGAAAAACTCCACTGTAGTGAGGATGGCGGGTTTCGTAGTTTTTTTTGCCGAATCGGGAACCAGCACGGGCAGGGTTCTTGCATATAAAAAGGAGGAATCAAAATTCAACATCCAACGAGTATAGGCTCTCACGGACAAAGTAGTTCCTTTGTACGTAGCTGGTATATCGAACTGCCCGTTTGTTGCCCCATTTACAATTGGGGAGGAACTGTGCTGCAGCACGTTGCCTTTTTCATCTATCCAGTCCACATAGAATGTTTTGCTGACTGTAACCGGCGTAAGGTCATTCAACAGGTATGCTTTAAACCAAATAGTTTCACCAGGTGAATATGTGGACTTGTCGTAATGAAGATATGCTTTTTCTATACTAAACTTCGTGGCATAATCCTCAATTTTCTCTAAAACCTGTTGGCCGCTGCTCACTAAAGCCAGTAATAAAAGGCCCGGTAAAAAAAACAATTGTTTCAAATCTATCTTTGCTCGTATCATCTTCGGCGAATTAGGGTAAAAATAGGTAAATCTATTAAGGAAATTTCTTAAAAATTGTATAACGAAGTAGTACCTCCAAAAATAGCCATCCCAGGGCAGCTAAAATTAAGGGTAGAAACATTTCTTTAGTTTCTTGATATTGAATGACTTCGGCCTTTGTTTTCTCCAATTTATCAATTTCGGAATATACGGCTTGCAATGTGGCTTTGTCGGTAGCTCGGTAGTAGCGCCCACCTGTTTCACTGGCAATTTGTTTTAAAAGCCCTTCGTCAATATAGTCTCGTACCAATCCGCCACCGGGAGCGATCTGTTCACCACCAATATCTAAGCCACCCCCCATTCCAATACAATAGACTTTTACCTGGTTGGCCTTTGCAATTTCGATTGCCTGGAGGGGGTCTATAATCCGACTTTCTGGTGCTTCTTCTTTGCCATCGGTCAATAGAATGACAACCCGACTCTTTGAGTTGCCTTTAGAAATCCGGTTCACCGAGGTAGCCAGCCCTTCACCGATCAGTGTGCCTTGCTCAAGATACCCTCCATCTCTGATGTTCAACGAGGCTATTTGCTGAATTACAGTATTTTTATCAGGCGTGATTGGGCATTTTGTGAAACTTTCGCCCGAAAATACAACCAGCCCGATACGGTCTAGGGGGCGGTTTTTGACAAATTCAATTGCCACTTCCTTTGCTACTGCCAGTCTTGAGGGTCTGATATCGCGAGCGGCCATGCTTCCACTAACATCTAGTGTCATCACCACATCAATGCCTTCCCCTACGGATCGGGTCATAGGGGTTTGATGCTGAGGCCTTGCCAACGCCATTATTATACAAACTAATGCAATCAGTCTTAGCAAAAAAGGGACCTGTCTTAGGCGGGTTTTCAGAGTAGGTGGAATATTGGTGTGAGTTTTTGAAAGAAGTACCGAGCCTCGTTTCTGATTCTTCGATGTGATGTGGTTCCAAATTAGAAAAGGAATAATGGCCAGAAAAATGAAATTTTCAGGCCAAACGAATTTTATATTTTCTAACCAATTGTAGATCATTTTGTTAGTTTCAAACCTGTTTTTCCCGAATCTGAGATGGCTACCAGAGAAGGCGGCGTCTCTTTTAGCACTTCTTCGATGTGTTTAATGGACTCTGCCGTAACGTCCAACGCGGTAGCGGCTTCTTTTTCTGTGGGTTGGTATTTGGCAAATTTCACATGATCGCCCAAACGCAGTACCTGAGCCATGCCTTGATAACGTTCCTTGTTTTTGAAAACAGGTTGTAAGGTTTGCAACAAATTGGTAGAGGTATTGTGTAACGACTGAATACCTGTTTTTTCAAAAATATAGCCTCGGAAAATATCTACCATGCCGATATAGAGGGTCGTGGGGTCTGGTTTTCTTTTTTTCAAAGCTTCCATCAATCTCCTGGCTTTGTGGTAGGCGTGTTCGCTTGCTTTTATTTCGGCATTCTTTGTTTTGTGCACCCCAGAAAGCCAAAAGGTAATCAGGGTGATTAAAATTAATATTAAAGTAATGCCATACCACCATTTCTCAAAGTCTTTGCCCATTTGAAATTTTATCGAATGGATGTCCTGTATATCATGATAGGGTTGTAGGGGGTCAAAAGGTTCTGAAAAGACTACGTCCATCAAAATGCTTGAAGTTTTTACATTGGGACGTAGGGTTACAGGCGGAATCACCCATCTGCCGGAATCGAAACTGGTGAGTTGATAGTACTGTTTGATGGATTGGACACCTCCTTCCTGTGTGGTAACCATACTGTCTGTGGTTAAAATCTCAAAATGAGCAAGAGAGTCTATTTTAAAGGGTTGCAGGTTTCGGGTGTCGGCTGCTTTTATTTCAATTGTGAGCCAGAAAGGTTCACCGATTAGAATTCTATTTTTATTTACCGAGGCCTGTACCCGAACGGTTTGGCTATTTACGCTGTTGGTCAAAAACAGAAAAAAACAAAAATATAGTGCAGATAACCTCATTTTAGTTTGTTTATGTTTTTCGGGTCCGGCTTTTAAAAAATCTTTGTAAAACAAACACGTGATTATCGCCTGTTTTTACATGCAACAGGTCGCTGCCTGATTTTCGAAAAGCATTTGCCGCATCGGCGGTTACCTTAAAAAACTCGTCACTGTATTTTTTGCGTACAAAACTGTTGGAAGCGTCAATCCAAACTTCACGACCCGTTTCTGCATCTTTTGCCAACATCAACCCGGCATCTGGCAGTTGCATGTCCATCTGGTCGTAAATTTTTATTCCGATTACATCATGTTTTTTTGCGGCTACGCGTAAGGCATCTTCATAACCCGAGTCTAAAAAATCGCTCAATAAAATTACAATGCTTGATTGTTTAATCATGTTGCTAAAATAATGTAAGGCACTATTCAGATGAGTACCTCCTTCCGAGGGTTCCAAACTCAGCATTTGCCGAATAATGAAGAGCGCATGTTGCTTTCCTTTCTTGGGCGGGATAAACGAATCTACCTTATTACTAAAAAAGATAGCGCCTACTTTGTCGTTATTTGCTACTGCCGAAAAAGCAAATACGGCTGCTATTTCAGTGGCCACATCCCGTTTTCTTCCATAGGTTGTGCCAAAATTGGAGCTTCGGCTGATATCAATCAATAACAGGACGGTTAGTTCACGCTCTTCTTCAAAAATTTTACTGTAGGGATGACCTAACCGCGCCGACACGTTCCAGTCAATAAACCGGATGTCATCGCCGGGGGCATATTCTCGCACTTCTTTAAACGCCATTCCCTTTCCTTTGAAAGCGCTGTGGTAGTCGCCACTGAACAAATCAGTAGCAAGCTTTTTGCTTTTGATTTCTATTTCATGAACTTTTTTTAATATTTCTTCGCGGGTGCGCAATTTTTAATTTTTTTTAAGGTGTTTACCTGTTATAACTATTTTGGGTTGGTGCCTGTAATGGAAATGCTTTTCTGGTTTCGGCGGAATAGAAGTGCTATTTTTTCGAAAATCTGGTTACCAACCCCGAA
>JBDHYK010000117.1:0-9946 GCA_039811305.1 Niabella sp. | reverse complement strand
TTTTGATTGTTTTCTTTGTACAGGCCTGCCCAATGTTTATAAACGTATTGCACCGGACTCCATCTAAACCCGGGTACCTCCACTCCAAACTGCATTCCGTGGGTATGTCCGCTTAGGGTTAGGTCAATATCTTTGTATCGGGTGCTAACTTCTGTATCCCAGTGTGAGGGGTCGTGGCTCATTAAAATTTTAAAAGGGTAATTTTCAGCACCTTGCATAGCTTTTGAAAGATCTCCGTAAGAGTGAAAATTGGGTTTCCCGCTGATGTTTTGTACACCAATCAATCCAATTTGGGAACCGTCTTTTTCCAATGACAGGTTTTCATCTAACATCAGGCGCCACCCCAGGCGCTTGTGTAAGTCTTTTACAGCCTCTAAGTTTGCTGCTTTGTCGGCAGGGTTTTCCCAGTTTGCATAGTCCCCATAATCATGATTTCCCAAAATAGAGAACACGCCCATTGGCGCCTTTATTCTTGAAAACAGATCCAAAAAGCCTTTCATTTCATCGGATTTGTTATTCACCAGATCACCTGTGAAGAGGATCAGGTCGGCATTTTGATCTAAAATCATGTCTATGCCCCTATTTACTGCTGCAGCATCTGTGAAGCTACCGCTATGAATGTCAGAGATTTGTACAATTTTAATTCCTTTGAACGCCTGGGGAAGGTTGTTAAACGCAAGTTTCACCCTGCGTACATGGTAATTATATTTATTGCTCAGTCCATACACAAAAGTGGAAAAGAAGCTGCCGCCTACAGCAACCCCCAACCAGGTAATAAATACAGATCGGGAGATGCCCCCGTTTGCAGCCCCTGAAATTTCAGCCACTTCGTTATGGTTAGAAAAAAACATACCGGCCACCCATTGCAACCCCCTTCTGATATCGTCAGTCAAAAAAACAACTCCTGCAACAATTTTTGCAATAAAAAGCGCAAAAACCAAGGCAAACAGAGTACTTCGCAGTAGGTGGGCTTGTTTAAGAAAGTGCAGATAAGGCAATACTAACACCAAAATCACCGCAGAAACGCTTACCAAACCATAACTTACCATAAAGAAAGTTCGGGTTCGCTGCGAAGAGGAATTGACCAGGGACTTTGTGGCAAAAAATACGTAGAGGTCGGTCAGTACCATCAAGCCTAACATAAACCACCATATAGGAGAATTTCGCATAGTAAATAGGGTTAAAAAGCGGCAAAGCTACCAAATGTGAATAACTCTGCAAGAAATTGCATGCATACTTCGGCTGAATTCTCTGTTTTAAGTATGCAAATACTTTACATTTGCCATTCTAACAAAATTGAAACAGAATCGTTTTTTAGGTTCAACATAAGAAAAGGAGATTATGGCAAAAATTATAGGGGTAGCCAACCAAAAAGGAGGAGTAGGGAAAACAACTACTGCCATTAATTTGGCAGCAAGTTTTGGGGTATTAGAGTTTAAAACCTTGCTGGTAGATGCCGACCCGCAGGCGAACAGCACTACAGGTGTAGGTTTTGACCTGCATAATATTACAAAAAGCCTGTACGACTGTATGGCCAATCAGGCAAAGGCCAGCGAGGTGATTTTAAAAAGCGAAATACCCAATCTCGATCTAATACCTTCGCATATTGATCTGGTAGGCGCAGAAATAGAAATGATCAACTATCCCAATCGGGAAATGGTATTGAAAAATATATTGGAAGAAGTAAGAGACCGCTACGATTTTATTGTGATTGATTGTTCGCCATCCCTGGGATTGATCACCGTAAATGCACTTACAGCCGCAGATTCGGTAGTTGTACCGGTTCAATGCGAGTTTTTTGCTCTCGAAGGATTGGGAAAATTGCTCAATACCATCAAAATTGTACAAAGCAGGCTGAACCCCGATTTAAAAATTGAAGGGATATTAATGACCATGTACGACTCGCGTCTGCGGTTATGCAACCAGGTGGTTAGTGAGGTACGTCGTCATTTTGAAGAAATTGTGTTTGATACCATTATCCACAGAAATTCAAAATTAAGCGAAGCCCCAAGTTTTGGTAAGCCGGTTGTTTTATACGATGCTGCCAGCAAAGGCACGTTGAACTACTTGAATCTCGGCAAAGAAATCTTGCAGAAAAACAATCTGACCAAAATTCCCAATGAGGAAAAAATACTGGAATGAGGCGTGCACTCACGCAAACACTGTTTATTCTATCTGTTAATTGAAAAAAAGATACATGTCACCAAGCAAACAAAGCAAAGATGCCTTAGGCAAAGGAATTCGTTCTTTGCTGGGCAGTATTGACGCAGAACTCAAGAGTGGAACCGGAGAGTTGAAAAAAGCCGTCATAGAAACTGTCACCAATACCCTTAGAATACCTCTTGACCAAATAGAAACCAACCCCAAACAACCTCGGCGCGATTTTGAAGAAGCCACACTGAACGAACTGGCGCAATCTATTAAATTGCACGACATTATTCAACCCATTACCGTAGCCCGGATCGCTAACGGTAAATACAGGTTGATATCCGGAGAACGCCGCCTGAGGGCTTCCCGCATCGCCGGCTTGATAGATGTACCCGCTTATATTCGCGAGGCGAATGATGACCAATTATTAGAATTGGCTCTTTTAGAGAATTTGCAAAGAGAAGATCTCAACGCCATGGAAATAGCCCTTAGCTATAAGCGAATGATGGATGAACTGGAATATACCCAGGAAAAAGTGGCCGAGCGCATGGGTAAAGACAGAAGCACTGTGGCTAATTTTATACGCCTATTAAAATTACCCCCAGATATTCAAATGGCCGTACGCAACAATACGATTACAATGGGGCATGCCCGCGCTTTGATTAATGTAGATACTATTGATAAACAATTGTTTATCTTCAAAGAAATAAAAAATAAAGACCTCTCTGTCCGGCAAACTGAAGCCTTGGTACGAACCCTGTATAAACAAGATGGAGAAGCAAAGAAAACCATAAAAAGAGGGTTGCCACAGGCTTTTCAGAGAATAGAAGATAAACTGGCTACCAATTTCGATACCCGAGTGAAACTAAAACACAATACAAATGGCAGCGGACAAATTACCTTTGACTACTATTCGGTAGAGGAGTTGAATAAATTACTACAGAATTTTAACGTGTCGGTAGATTAATATGCCGTTTATTTGCAGTATGGCATCCGCTACAAGAACCATATTTTTAACACTTTTTTTATTTGCTGTAAACGTACTTTACGCACAAAACGACAGTGTAACCCTAAAAACAGATACACTTGTCTCGTCTTTTACACGAATAGAAGCGGTGGACACGGCCAGCCAGATGCTCCCTCCCCGTCATTCGCCACGTACCGCTGCTATCCGATCTGCACTTTTGCCCGGGCTGGGGCAGGTTTATAATAAAAAGTACATCATGATTCCTGTATGGTACGGCGTATTAGGCTATACAGGCTGGTATTTTTTCGATAATTTGAAATATTATAAACAATTAAGATTGGGCGCCTTTGTGTTAGAAAATATGATGACCAACAGAGATAGTACGGGTTATGATCGAATTACAGACCAAAACGTGAAATTAGCCGTAAACAAAGGGCGTTTGCCCGAGTTAAAAACCTACCGCCAAAGAACGAGAAGAGAAGTGGACTATGCAGCCCTGTATTTTGTGCTGGGATGGGCCTTGAACGTAATGGAAGCTACCGTGAACGCACATTTAAAAAGTTTCGACGTGTCTCCCAATCTGAGTCTCAATTTTCACCCCGGATACAGCGAAATGGCAAAAACCAACGGGGTGAGCTTAGTGGTAACAATAAAATGATCTTACTATACATCAATCTTTAGAAATTAACTATCAATACCAAAAAAACTAAAAATGAACATAGCATTAATTGGATACGGGAAAATGGGAAAAGCCATCGAAGCCATAGCGGTAGAGAGAGGTCATGAAATTGTCTTAAAAATTGATCTTCACAATGCTGATGCATTGACAAAGGAGAACCTAAACCAGGCCGATGTTGCAATAGAATTCACCGGCCCGCATACCGCCCACGACAATATTGTGAAGTTGTTACAAACCGGAGTGCCTGTAGTGAGCGGTTCCACGGGTTGGTTGAACAAATTGGCAGAAGTGGAAGCCTTATGTTCTGCACAAAATGGTGCTATGTTGTACGCCAGCAACTTCAGTATAGGAGTAAATTTGTTTTTTGAACTCAATAAAAAATTAGCCATTCTAATGCATCCTCACCTGAACTACAACGTAGCAATTGAGGAAGTTCACCATACCGCAAAATTAGATGCCCCCAGTGGTACAGCCATAACGCTTGCCGAACAGATTATGGAAGTGTATTCCGAAAAAACAAAATGGGTGAACGACGTTTCCCCGGAGCCTTCAGAACTTTTAATCAGTAGCAAACGAATAGACCCAACCCCGGGCACGCATACCATCACCTATTCGTCCGAAATTGACGATCTGTCCATCTCCCATACCGCCCACAGCCGCAAGGGGTTTGCATTAGGAGCCGTAATGGCTGCCGAGTTTATCAAAGGCAAAAAAGGAATATTCTCCATGAAAGAGGTTCTGGGTCTGTAATTTACCCAATTTGTTGTGCTTCCTTATTTTTCTAATTTGTTTTTCGCCGAAGGGTAGTAAAGCCGTTTTAGGTTAGTACCCGCTTCGCTGGTAAGGCAAAATGGCCTGGCGTGGGTAGATTTCTTTGTTTTTTAGCGTTTGTTATACAAGAAAAAGCAACCAGAAATGGCAGCGCTCGCAAGGGGTTCGTGTTTTTTATCGGCTTACCTTATCTTTGCACCTCATTTTTTACCATGTTTAATAAGAGGACTAAGATAAAAGAGCTTTTGGCGCAGGAGCCAAAGGGGCAACAGGTTACCGTAATGGGTTGGGTGCGTACATTTCGCAACAATCAGTTTATTGCTTTGAATGATGGCAGCACCAACACAAATCTACAGGTGGTAGCCACCTTAGGCGCGTTTGACGAATCGCTTTTGAAAAGAATTACTACTTCAGCGGCGCTGAAAGCTACCGGCGTTGTCATCCCTTCGGTAGGCAAAGGACAAATAATGGAGCTTAAGGCCGATACAATCGAAATTTTGGGGGATAGTGATGCAGAAACCTATCCTTTGCAACCCAAAAAGCACTCTTTGGAGTTTTTAAGAGAAAAAGCACATTTGCGTTTTCGCACCAACACCTTCGGTTCGGTGTTTCGTGTAAGGCATGCCTTAGCTTTTGCCATTCATAAGTTTTTTAATGAGAAAGGCTTTGTGTATATGCACACCCCCATCATTACCGCCAGTGATGCAGAGGGAGCCGGGGAAATGTTTAAGGTAACAACCTTACCCTTTGATGAAACCCCAAGAAACGACGATGGTACTGTCAATTTTAAAGAAGATTTCTTTGGCCGGGCCACCAATCTTACTGTGAGCGGCCAATTGGAAGGAGAGTTGGCAGCAACTGCATTTGGAGATATTTATACCTTTGGACCCACCTTTAGAGCCGAAAACAGTAATACCGCACGCCATTTAGCCGAGTTTTGGATGATTGAGCCGGAAATGGCGTTCTATGATTTGGAAGATAATGCCAATTTGGCCGAAGAATTTATCAAATACATCATCCGATATGCTTTAGATAATAATCGGGAAGACCTCGATTTTCTTGCAAACCGGCTGGCAGAAGAAGAAAAACAGTTGCCACAGGACAAGCGCAGCGAAATGGGTCTGATTGAGAAATTGGAATTTGTGTTGAATAATGATTTCCAACGACTTACTTATACCGAAGCGGTAGATATTTTGCGCGAAAGCAATCACAATAAAAAGAAAAAGTTTCAGTATCCCATCACGGGCTGGGGCATGGATCTGCAAAGTGAGCACGAACGCTACCTTGTAGAAAAGCACTTTAAAAAACCCGTGATACTAATGAACTATCCTGCAAGCATAAAAGCATTCTACATGCGGGTAAACGAGGATGGTAAAACCGTTGCAGCCATGGATATTTTGGCGCCCGGTATTGGAGAAATCGTGGGAGGCTCGCAAAGAGAAGAACGACTGGATGTACTGCTGCAAAAAATGGAAACCATGAATATTCCAGCAGAAGAACTTTGGTGGTATATTGACACGCGCCGCTTTGGTACCGTACCTCATGCAGGTTTTGGACTGGGTTTTGAAAGAATGGTGCAGTTTGTAACCGGCATGGGCAATATCAGAGATGTAATTGCTTTTCCGCGCACCCCTCACAGTGCCGAATTTTAGCACCATCCGGCAGCTTTTAAACCAAGTACATCTGCAAGGAAGGCCCATTTTTTTTAAATTCCTGTTGTAAAACAGTAAAATATAGATTATGAACAAAATAGATCCTCGTTTTGAAAAATTTGCTAAAAAGAAAAGCAATGCGGCTATAAAAGAAGCATTTAAGCAGGAAAAAAGAAAGTACAAAAAAGAAAAAGCAGCCTTTTTTGAACAAAAAAAGAAGGAAACCACCGGTCAGGTAGCACGCACGCCCATAACCACTGGCCCAAAGAAAGCCCCTGAACAAATGCCCTTGAACAAATATCTGGCCCATTGTGGTGTCTGTTCGCGCCGCGATGCAGCCCAGTTGGTTAAAGACGGAAAAGTAAAAGTTAATAATGGTGTAATTACTGAACCCGGCCATAAAATAGCGCCCAACGACACGGTATCTCTGAATGGTAAGAAAATTTCGATTACCAAAAACCTGATCTATATTTTACTGAACAAGCCCAAGGACTACATCACAACCACCGATGACCCTCAAAAGCGTAAAACCGTGCTCGACCTCATTCAACGCGCCACAGCAGAACGGGTGTACCCCGTAGGACGCTTAGACAGAAATACTTCGGGCGTTTTAATAATAACCAATGATGGAGATCTGGCTCAAAGACTGACGCATCCGTCCAATGAAGTGAAAAAAATTTACTCAGTAACCTTAGACAAACCGCTGGAAAAACAGCATTTTGACCAAATACTGAAAGGCGTTACACTCGATGATGGCCCGGCCTTTGTTGATGCTTTGGCCTATTCCGACCCTAAAGACAAAACCTTAGTAGGAGTGGAAATACACAGCGGACGCAATCGTATTGTGCGGCGTATATTTGAATCGCTGGGCTACGATGTGAAAAACCTGGATCGGGTTATGTTTGCCGGTTTAACTAAAAAGAACGTAGAACGCGGCAAATACCGCTACCTGACCGAAAAAGAAATACGCAATCTTAAATATTTTGGAAAGGGGAAATAATGGCAAAACCACCGAAAGCTTTAGATATAGTTTTTGAAAATAGAAATCTGGTAGCTCTGAATAAGCCCTCTGGATTAATAACCATACCCGATAGAGAAGGAAAGGAACAATCGTTGAAAGACCTCCTTCTTGAAAAGTACAGCGAAATCTATACCGTGCACCGTATTGACCGGGAAACCAGTGGCCTGGTTATTTTTGCCAAAACTCCTGAATCGCACAGGTTTTACAATCAGCAATTCGAAAACAGACAAACCATAAAAATATATACCGGCTTTGTAATTGGCTCGCTACAACAAAAAGAAGGAACCGTAAATGCCCCCATTGCCGAAAACATGCTGAGACGAGGTACGATGCTGGTGCATCAACGCGGAAAACAAGCCGTAACCGACTATAAAGTGCTTCAGGACTTTGGAGTCTATTCCTATCTTCAATTTCAAATACACACAGGCCGTACCCACCAGATACGGGTGCATACCCGGGAATTGGGCCACCCATTAGTTGCCGACGCGCTCTATGGCGATGGAAAACCCTTGCTTCTTTCTACTTTAAAAAGCAAATACAACCTGTCGAAGCAGGAATGGGAAGAAAAACCTCTGCTGAACAGATTGGCCTTACATGCTTATCAACTTACAATTACCGATACAGATAATTCAGTACTTCAATTAGAAGCACCCGTACACAAGGATTTTAAGGCCACATTACAGCAACTTGAAAAAACAAGCGTCAAAAAATAAAATAATTGGGGGCAACAATAAAAGGGGTGCCGATGCCATACCCGATTTTTACGGTCTGAAAACTTTTCCCGTTAGTTTGTAGTACCTGCCAGTAGCAAACGCTTGAGCGTTTGGGCTTCTGTTTTTAATACTCAAACCGATCATACGGAGCCGCGCAGAGCAATCTTTTGGTTTACATATTGATATAAATTAAAATCGGCTCGGTGGAGTAGCGGTTCCAGTTCTTCTTTAATTCTGTTTTTATGAATGTCCTGCATCCGTTCTTTTTGTATCAGGTGATAGGCTTTTTCGGCCAGCAGCCAGGCTCGGCGATCTTTGTGGCCGCTATGAAGCAAAGTTTTTTTGATAGCAGCGTATAAAGTATCTATTCCCTGATTTTTAGAAGCAATCGTAGCTACGATTTCAATTTCATGCTCTTTTTTTGAAAAAGCAGGTGCCAGCATCAGTCTCAGGTTGCGCATAAATAATTCAGCACCAGGCCGGTCGCTCTTGTTTACGGCAAAAACATCGGCAATTTCCATCAGACCCGCTTTCATGGTTTGAATTTCATCACCCGCTTCGGGTACCAATACCACTATCGTTGCATCGGCAAGTCCGGCAATTTCTATTTCACTTTGACCCACCCCAACGGTTTCCACAAGGATCCAATCAAAATCAGCCGCTTTTAAAACATCGGTAATTTCAATTATTTTCGGGTTGAGCCCTCCCATCGAGCCTCGGCTGGCCAGGGATCGAATAAAAACAGAGTCATGAACGTACCATTGGCTCATGCGAATGCGATCGCCAAGCACCGCACCCAGGTTGAAAGGGGAGGAGGGATCTACACAAAGTACCGCTACTTTTTTACCTTCGGCCACAATTTGGCCAATCAGGGCATCGGTTAGGGTACTTTTACCTGCACCCGGCGGGCCGGTAATGCCCACTACTTTGGTGGTGCTGGCCGGTAGTTGCTGCAAAAATGCCTCATACCCGCTAATTTCATTTTCAACCAACGATATACAGCGTGCCAAAGGCTTTATGGCACCCCGCCTGATTTGCTCTAACAGGTTTTCCCACATACGAATGATTCCGCTTAATTTTGTGCCAATAATAGCATTTTTTTTGTTATTGAACTATTATTTCAATCAATTGAAATTCCTTTATGGCTGCGTTTAAATACAATAAGTTGTTTTACTATGCAAAAGGCTATTATCACCTGTTGTCGTCTTATCGCAATCATGAAAAATCTGCCAGGAAATTTCTCGCTGAAAATTTGAAAAAATATGATGAGCACTATATCGTGGACAGGGTGAACTATTACAACCGCCTGTTGACTGTGGTGCACCAAAATCAGTTTGACGTGGCTCTTGAGAATTTTAAAAAACCACAAAAACCTTCTGCCTATTTTTTTGATACGATTGAGTATTCGCGGTTTTTTAATAGCAAGTATCAGCTCAATTTTCTTTATGGCGATGTGATTTCAATACCCCCTGTGCCAACGATTGTAAAAACCAGACCCGTATTGGGAGCCAATGAAAACTCGGTTTTATTGAATCTGGATAAAAACAGGCATTTTAGGTTTATAAAAGATCCAAAGAGCTTTTTAACCAAAAAAGATAAATTAATTGGTCGTGCATTTGTTTCGCAGCCTCATCGTATTGCCTTCTATGAAAAATATTTCAACCATCCCCTGTGTGATCTCGGGCAGGTGAACCCTATTGGGGGCAAGCCAGAATGGCTAAAACCTAAAATATCGCTAAATGAGCATCTAAATTATAAGTTTGTTTTGGCTTTGGAAGGAAACGACGTGGCTACCAACCTGAAATGGATTCTGTCATCCAATTCCCTTGCTGTGATGCCCATGCCGAAATATGAATCCTGGTTTATGGAGGGGCAATTGCTCCCCGATCATCATTTTATAGCAATAAAAGAAGATTATTCGGATCTTGAAGAAAAATTGGAGGATTATATTAGCCATCCACAAAAAGCCGAGGAAATGATTCGGCAGGCGCATCT
>JBDHYK010000116.1:0-10040 GCA_039811305.1 Niabella sp. | reverse complement strand
TTCCTGACCTGCATGAAGAGGATTGCAGGTATTTGGAGCTGGAAATTGACCGAATGCAGGCGCAATTACCGGTAATGAAGTCCTTTATTTTACCCGGAGGGCATATTGCAGTGTCCCAGTTACATATTGCCCGCTGCGTTTGCCGCAGAGCCGAGCGTTGTTGTATCCGGCTTGCCGAAGCCCACGCTGTGGAACCCCTTATTATAAAATACCTAAATCGCTTGAGCGACTATTTGTTTGTGTTGGCAAGGTATGTTGGAGAAAAATTAGGGGCACAGGAAATAGCCTGGCGCGCCAGAGTATAGTTTTTGCACCAATATTGGGAAAAAAGCCGAAACCGGCCTTCACAACGCAATCACTCCATCTTTCATTTGCAGCACCCGATCGCTGAGACGGGCTAATTCTTCGTTATGCGTAACGATCAAAAATGTTTGTTCTAACTGATTGCGCAGGTTAAAAAACAGTTCATGCAGTTCACGGGCGTTTACGGTATCCAAATTGCCAGTGGGTTCATCGGCAAACACAATAGCTGGTTGATTGATCAGCGCACGGGCCACAGCCACCCGTTGTTGTTCGCCACCGCTCAGCTCGGAGGGTTTGTTCTCCATCCTGTGGTCAACCGCCAATACGTTCAACAGCTTTTTTGCTTCTTCCTCCACCAGCTTTTTCTTTCGGCCGGCCAACCATCCGGGAATACAAACGTTTTCCAAAGCCGAAAACTCGGGCAACAAATGATGAAACTGAAAGACAAACCCTATATTTTTATTTCGGAAAGCGGAAAGTTTTTTACTGGGCAAGGATTGGATTGAGGTACCGTTCATTACAATTTCACCGGCATCTGCCTTGTCTAAAGTGCCAAGAATATGAAGTAGGGTACTTTTCCCACAGCCCGAAGGCCCTACAATGGAAACAACTTCTCCTTTCTTTATTTCGATAGAAACACCTTTCAATACTGCTACCGACCCATAAGACTTGAATATATTTTTGCCTAAAATCATAAAAACGAGATCCAATAAACCTCAAATATCTGTAAATATAGCCCAAACGAAACAGAAAATTGCCTTGTTGGGTACAAATTTGTCCATTTGGGCCTAACAATTGCGAAAAGCATTTGGAAAATTCGTGAATACATTTACTTTTGCAAAAAATTAAAAAAAGCGAATTTCGATTTATTAAATAACTAAAATATATTTTACGATGTTTTGGACACTTGAACTAGCCTCATACCTTGAAGATGCGCCCTGGCCCGCTACTAAAGACGAGCTGATTGACTATGCCATCCGAAGCGGTGCTCCTATTGAAGTTGTAGAAAATTTGCAGGAGTTGGACGAGGAAGGCGATATTTATGAAACCATTGAAGATATTTGGCCGGATTATCCCACTCAGGAAGATTTTCTGTTTAACGAAGATGAATACTAATCATTAACAGACAAAAAATACAGATGCCTCAGTTTTTCTGGGGCTTTTTTTTAACCGATGCTTTTGTTCTTTAGAATCGCTTCCTTTTGTGTTGTAAACCCGCACATGTATTTAAATGCCACAGATTCACCATGTTGTACTATGGAAAAGTGATTAGGCAGGATGTTCAGGTTGCCGAAACATAATTGGTAAAGTCTTCAACCGATATGGTTTTTCCGCTCAGGATTACGAGGCGTTCCACTACGTTTCTTAACTCTCGAATGTTTCCCGTCCAGTTATTTTGTTGCAACAAGGCCACAGCGGCCTTTTCGATGTGCTTTTTTGCTACGCCGTACTCGTTACAGATATTCTCTAAAAAATGATTTACCAAAATAGGAATATCGTCGCGCCGTTCATTTAATGAAGGCACGTGAATAAGAATCACACTCAGCCGGTGGTAAAGGTCGAGGCGGAACTTTTTATTTTCGACCTCCGCTAAAAGATTTTTATTTGTGGCAGCAATAACCCGCACATCTACCTGAATGTCTTTGTCGGCACCCACTCGTGTAATTTTGCCTTCCTGTAAGGCTCTTAATACCTTTGCCTGGGCACTCAGGCTCATATCGCCAATTTCATCTAAAAACAAAGTACCTCCATTGGCTTGCTCAAATTTGCCAATCCTTTGCCTTACAGCAGAAGTAAACGATCCTTTTTCGTGCCCAAATAATTCAGATTCAATAAGTTCTGTTGGAATAGCGGCGCAGTTTACCTCTACCAAGGGTGCTGCTGCTCTATGACTTTTTTCGTGAAGCCAACGGGCAACCAGTTCCTTTCCTACTCCATTTTCTCCGGTTATCAGAATGCGGGCTTCAGTAGGTGCCACTTTATCAATGGTTTCTTTTATTCGGTTGATTGGCTTGGAGTGGCCAACAATCTCTTCTACTTTGGGTATTTTTTTTCGCAGAATTTTGGTTTCGGCTACCAAAGTACCTTTTTCAAGTGCATTTCTTATGGTTATTAGCAGACGATTTAGGTCGGGCGGCTTCGAAATAAAATCAAAAGCACCTTTTTTTACGGCCTCTACGGCGGTTTCTATGGTGCCGTGACCGGATATCATGATAATGGGTACATCGGAATTAATGGCAACCGCTTTCTCAAGAAATTCAATACCGTCTATTTTTGGCATTTTAATATCGCAGAGTACTAAATCGTACTTGTGCTCTGAAAATAGCCTTAAACCCTCTTCGCCATCTGCTGCGCTGTCGGTTTTATAATTCTCAAAAGAAAGTATTTCTGTAAGTGTTGAACGTATGGAAGCCTCATCGTCAACAATAAGAATCGTTGCCACATACCCATTATTTTTTGTCCTGGCCAAGTATTTATATTATATTTTAGCAGAGGTGGATAAGTGAAATTAGCTCAAAATCAATATATTAGCTTAAGTAATTATTTTTTCAAATACATTACTTCCTTTATGAGGTTCACGGTGCGTGGCACATCGGGTAGCGCAGCCGCTACCAAATTAGCGGCATAGTGCAGGGGTGCATCTGCTGCCGTAATTCTACGGATCGGTGCATCTAAATAATCAAATGCATCTTTTTGCACATTATAGGTGATCTCTGTAGAAACCGATCCAAAAGGCCATTGTTCTTCTACAATAACCAGTCGGTTTGTTTTTTTAACACTATTGACAATCGTTGCTATGTCTAAGGGGCGAATGGTTCTTAAATCAATCACTTCTGCGCTAATTCCTTCTTTTTCCAATTCAGCAGCAGCACCTAAGGCAACTTTCATCATTTTGTTGAAAGAAACAACGGTTACATCAGTTCCCTCTTTTTTTACATCAGCTTTTCCAAGTTCAATATAATACTCATCGTCTGGAATTTCCATTTTATCGCCATACATCAACTCGCTTTCCATGAACATAACGGGGTCTTCTTCATACCGAATGGCTTGTTTTAATAATCCTTTAGCGTCGTAAGGGTTGCTGGGCGATACAACTTTGATACCGGGTATATTGGCATATAATGCTTCGAAGGCAGTTGAGTGCTGGGCTCCTAATTGTCCTGCCGAGCCGTTTCCTCCCCTAAAAACAATTGGGCATGAAAGCTGTCCGCCACTCATTGCCAGCATTTTAGAAGCTGTATTTAAAATTTGATCTAAGGCTAATACTGCAAAATTCCAGGTCATGAACTCCACAATGGGTCGTAGCCCGTTTTGGGCAGCGCCTACGCCTACAGCCGTAAAACCTAATTCGGCAATCGGGGTATCCAATACTCGCTTAGCACCAAATTCAGCCAACATCCCTTGGCTTACTTTATAGGCTCCATTGTATTCTGCAACTTCTTCTCCCATCAGAAAAACCCTGGGGTCTCTTCTCATTTCTTCACTCATTGCTTCTCTTAGAGCTTCCCTGAATGCAACTGTTCTTGCCATATTTTGCTTTGTTTTTATTTGTTAAAGTGAGCAAATTTAAGTGAATTCGATGAAAAAAAATAATTGCGGTTTGCAAAGCAACTACCGAATACAGGGTTTACCAGAAAATTACAAGAAACCTGTGTTAAAACCCATGAAACTCCTAGGATCCGTTTCGTAGAACACGGGTTTTTTGTAAGTATTTCTATCGCAAGCAGGGCATTTAGTACCTTTGCGCTATGCAAAACCATTTTCCCGTATTAATTATTGGTGGTGGCCCTATTGGTATGGCTTGTGCGATAGAAGCTCAAAAAGCAGGGTTAGATTACCTGGTTTTAGAAAAAGGCTGCCTCGTGAACTCCTTGTACAATTACCCTGTGAATATGAGGTTTTTCTCTACCTCGGATCGTTTGGAAATTGGCGGAGTTCCTTTTATTTCTAATCATCCCAAACCTCTGCGTACAGAGGCTTTGGAGTATTACCGAAGGGTAGCTCAGAACTACCAAATCAATATTCATTTGTTCGAAGAAGTTAGTTCGGTGCAGAAGAAAGACGATTTTTTTGAAGTAGTTACTTCGAAAAACGACTATACAGCCAAAAATATCATCATTGCCACTGGTTTTTACGATATTCCTTATCTTCTGAATGTAAAGGGTGAGAATCTCCCCAAAGTAACGCATTATTACAGCGATCCTCATTTTTACGCGTTTCAGGATGTGGTGGTAGTAGGTGCTATGAACTCGGCGGTGGATGCGGCGCTTGAAACCTGGCGCAAGGGGGCTCGTGTAACGATGGTTGTGCGCGGATCTGAAATTGGTGCCCGGGTGAAATATTGGGTAAAGCCCGATATTGAGAATCGTATAAAAGAAGGTGCTATTCAAGCGTATTTTAATGCCAACCTGAATGAGATTAGGATGAATGAGGTGGATATAAACACACCCAACGGCCTTGTAACCCTTAAAAACGATTGGGTGATTGCAGCAACGGGGTATCAGCCCAATTTGAATTTTTTAGAACAACTTGGAATTGAACTCAGCCAGGATGAAGTGCGATGCCCGCTGATTGACCCCGATACGCACGAAACGAATATTCGGGGTATTTATTTAGCGGGAGTCATTTGCGGGGGGATGAACACGCACCGATTATTTATTGAAAACTCTCGTGAACACGCTGAAATCATTGTTCGGGCGATCAGGGCGGCAGGGCTTTAAAAATATACAGCCGGATTGTGTATCCGGCTGCGTATGAATAATTAAAAGTTTCAGTTAGGCCAGCGATCGAACCCCTTCTGCAATAATGGAAGAGAATACTCCGGGCTGGTAACCAATTTTTTCGGTATAAAACGGAACAATTTTTTCTGCAAATTCTTCAAATTTGTCTCTTTGAACCAATGCAATTGCGCAACCGCCGAAGCCTGCGCCCGTCATGCGAGCACCCGAACAGCCCTCAAAACTCTTGCAGAAATCTACAATTGTATCTAATTCAATACCAGAAACTTCGTAATCGTGCTGTAAAGAATCGTGCGATGCATACATCAACTCGCCAAATTTTTGAATGTCGCCCGATAAAAGAGCCACTTTAGCATCCTTTACTCTTTGGTTTTCGGTAATAACATGATAGGCTCTTTTTTCCACAACCGCATCCCCAATCAAACCTTTGTTGGCTTCAAATTCTTCTAAACTTACATCGCATAAGTGATTGATGTTCAGTTTTTGTTGTAATTTTTCTTTTGCAGTCATACACTCAGCAAACCTTTCATTATATTTAGATTCTACTAATTTTCGGGGTTTATTGGTGTTGATAATTGCCAGTACCCTATCGCCAATTTCAAAAGGAAGGTACTCGTAATTTAGTGTATCGCAGTCCAATAGAATGGCATGGTTTTCTTTGCCGTGTGCTACGGCAAACTGATCCATGATGCCGCTGTTAAGACCCATAAATCCGTTTTCTACCCGTTTTCCCAAAAGGGCCAATTCTTTACGATCCATACCTCCGTTGAAAATTTCATTGAGCGCGTAAGCGGTTAATACTTCGATAGATGCGGAGGAGGAAAGGCCCGATCCAATGGGCAGGTTACCCGAAAAAAGAAAGTTCAGGCCCGAAAGTTTACAATCTTTCAGCAAAAACTCATGAATGACGCCTAAAGGATAATTGTACCATTCCGGGCCGGTTTTTGTATAAGAATCTTTTAACTCAATGGTGGCGGTTTCAGGAAAATCCACCGCATGAAAACGAAACACATTATCATCGTTTTTTGAAATAAGCAGTGTGGTTCCCATAGAAATGGCACAGGGCATCACCTGACCACCGTTGTAATCAATATGTTCTCCAATCAGGTTCACCCTTCCCGGGCAAAAGAAACTCAACTCGGCAGTTTTTCCGTAAATTTTCTCAAATTGTTCCTGTAAATTTGTCGTCATGGCATTTGTATATTTTAATTTTTATAAATAATTTTTTAAAACTATGAACGAGATTTTGCAACAATCCTGCGGCCAGCATCCCGGCGGAAAAGAAGTTTCCCTGTTCACACTATCCAACCAAGCCGGAAATGAGGCTATCATTACAAACTACGGCGCAATTATCACGGCGATAAAGGTAAAGAAAAGCGACGGAACTTTTAATGATATTGTTTTAGGTTTTGATCAACCTTCTGACTATTGGGCGCCTGAATACCTTGAAAACTACCCTTACTATGGAGCTGCCATTGGCCGGTACGGAAATCGGATCAATACGGCCTCTTTTACAATTGATGGCACCAGCTACAAATTAAACGGACAGCAACCTACGTTCATCCTGCATGGGGGTTTGGAAGGGTTTGATAAAAAGGTTTGGGATCTTGTTTCAAAAGACAATGGGCGCCTCACCCTCCAATATATCAGCCCCGATGGCGAAGAAGGATTTCCCGGAACCCTGAAGGTTCAGATAAGCTTTGAGTTGAACGATAACAATGAGTTTAGTTATGAATATCATGCTGAAACGGATAAAGCAACAGCAGTAAACCTAACCCATCACTCCTACTTCAACTTAAACAACGGTACGGGTACAATTTTAAACCACCATTTAAGAATTCATGCCACTCATTATCTGGAACAGGATAGCAATCTGTGCTGTAGCGGCAATCTCTTAGAAGTGAAAGGCACCCGAAATGATTTTACAGAGTACAACCAAACAGGAAATATTGAAAACTGGGACGAGGGGATTGATATCAGTTTCCCACTCGACAATAGAGGGATAGAAAATTTGGCCGCCGAAGCCTGGTGCGATGAGCAGGAGGTGAAATTAGAAGTGTATACCACAGAGCCCTTAGTGCATCTGTATAATAGTAAATACTCTCCTTCCATTATCGGTAAAAACGGAACGCAGTATAACCCTTATTCTGGTTTTTGTTTTGAAACCCAGGTGCATCCGAACGCGATAAATGTTCCTTCTTTCCCAAATACGGTTTTAAGACCCGGAGAAGTGTACCATACCAAAACCATCTACAAACTGACCACAAAATAGAATCTGATTGGAAAAATTATTTCTTCGCGGATCAAAGAGGGCTTGCAAAAGCCCTTTTTTAGTGCGTCTGCTGACCCGAAAAATAGTTCAATTCTTCCGCCATGTTTAAAAAAGGGTATTGTTCCTGCAACTTTTTGGCTTTTTCGTAGTGTGTTTTTAAAAATAACTGGTGGGCCTTCGTTTCGGGCTGAAATGGCAAATGCTTTCGAGCCATAGTAATTTGTTTCACTTGAGCCATAATGGATGCTGATGCAGGATCAATACAGGCCTCCACAAATCTTTCTAACACATACTCCGTGGCGGCATAGTTGGGATGCGCTAAATCAATATCGTAAAAACGATAATCGCGAAGCACGTCTATCACTAATTCGTAAGAAGGAAAATAAAAACAGTCGTTGAACTTATTTACCACATGATGTACGGCTTCAATCAATCGTGCCTTACTTTGATTATTTTCAACAACCCCATCCCGAAGGTGTCGCACGGGGCTGATCGTAAATAGTATTTTTACTTTCGGATTGAAATATCGTACCCGGTGGTAACAATGATCCAGCGAAGCAATAATTTCTGTAATGGTCAGTAATTTCTTCTGAAACCAGTTCCCCGGTGCCCGGTGGCAATTGGCTACCTGTGTGCCGTGCCGTTCAGGATTGGGGTTATTTTCGTTCAGCACATATACGTAAGAGGATCCCAGCGTTACAATTACCCAGTCCGATTGTTTTAAGAACTGATGTGCTATTTGCTGTTCTTCGTTAATTTTTTGTAAAACCGCCGTAGCGTGGATACCTGAAAATTTGGAATGATGTTGCCAATTTTGCCAAAGTTCATTCAGATATACCAGGTCACTCTCCACAAAAGAGCTGTTTTCCACATAAGCAATCAGGCTCTTACACACGCTGGAGGGATCGAACAAAATACCGCTTGGATTTTGCAACACATCAAACTTATGCGCTGCAAGGGCGTTTCCGATATGTTCGGTAAAACAGGAACCCATGAGCAGGATTTTCTCCCCATATTGTATGGGAGGCGTCAGTTTACCGATATTGATTGAAGACATGAAGTTCACCGGATGATAAATTTTTAGGATGCTGGCATCCGGCTTGTGAATTGTCGTTGTTTCATGGCTTCGTACAAAATCATGCCTGTGGCAACTGAAACATTGAGGCTTTCAAAATCATTTTTCATGGGGATACTGATGTTTTCATCACAAATTTTTAAAAGTGCCGGATAAATACCCTTGTCTTCGCTACCCATAACAATAGCAGCGGGTAATGTAAGATCCGCTTCGGCAATACTTTTGGAGGCCTTCATTTCAGCGGCAAATACTTTTATACCGTTGGCATGCAGTTCATCAACCGCTTTCATCAGGCTATTTACTCTGCACACAGCTATTTTTTCCAGTGCCCCCGCAGAGGTTGCCACAGCATCTTCGTTTAATGCTCCTACCCCTTTATCAGGCAAGATGAGGGCCTGAACCCCGCAGCACCAGGCAGTGCGGGCGATGCCACCAATATTCCTAATATCCGTAATGCCATCCAATAGTAGAAAAAGAGGTACTACACCCTGTTCTACAACAAAAGAGATTACGTCCTGCAATTGCAGGTATTGAACCTTTGCAATAAGCGCAACGGCACCGTGATGGGGTTGTACATTGTAACTGTCTAATTTTGCACCCGGCACATAATTTACAGGAACCAAAGCTTTTGAGGCAACTTGCTTTAGCTGCGCAATGGCTGCGCTACCAAGTTTTTGATCAATATATATGCGGTCTAAAGCCTTTCCAGATTGCAAAGCCTCAATAATTTTGTCGGGGCACACAATCAGGGAGCTTTTTTTGGGTCTGTGTTGTGTTTTGAAATGTTTCACCCCGCAAAGAAATTGAAATAAATTGGTGTTTGTACATATTTTTCTAAATCGCTTACAATTGTTCTAAAGAAACGAGGATCCACTGTAACCCCTTGAATGCAAGGTAAAGTACGAATAAAAGAATGAGGAGGGCTGTAATTATTATAGACAACACAACAGGCGTGCCGCTACCCTTGTGCCGTCCTAACGCATAATGTTCATTCAAAAGTTTGATATTTCGGGTATTGGCTTTGTAGGTAAAATCAAAAATCCAGCCCAAAACAGGAATCGCTCCGATAATTGCATCCAGTGCTGCGTTACCCAGCATTTTAACAGTTAGTTTTCCGGAAGCTCCGTGCTGAGCCATGGTTAAAATTAGCGCTGCCGATACAATAAAACCACTCAGATCGCCTGCAATGGGAATAAAATTTAAAATGGGGTCTAAACCAAACTTAAAACCACCAATAGAAAACTCTTCATCCATAAGTTTGCTCACTCTTTTTACCATCCGCATGCGTGGGTCGTTGGGTAAATGCTGCGATAATGACGCTACTTTGTTACTGTTCATGTAGGTAATGGTTATTTTTTTGTTTCAAGATGTTTTTTTTGGCGCATTAGTTGGATTTTAAAAATAGCAGCCACCGTAATCGCATCGGTGATGGCACCGGTTTCAACCAACCGATACGCTTCTTCAAAAGGTATTTTTTTCACTTGCAATGCTTCGGTTTCTTCCGGATCGGGCTCAGCCTGTTCCATTTCTCCCGCAAGAAAAATAATCGCCAACTCATCGGTAATGGAATTGGACAAATGCATACGAAACAACTCCGTCCAATTTCGGGCAATCAACCCCGTTTCTTCCAGCAATTCACGTTGGGCAGCAT